>CAYFLQ010000064.1:0-7413 GCA_964344065.1 uncultured Sphingobacterium sp.
TCATGCGATGCATCATGAACAAGATATTTATAAAATGGGCGGACTCAAAAAGAAGCTTCCTGTCACCCATATAACTTTTCTAATTGGTTGCCTTGCTATTGCCGGTATACCTCCATTTGCTGGGTTCTTTTCAAAAGATGAAATATTGACTGCAGCATTGGAAAAAAATGTAGCGTACTATGTATTGGGCGTCCTTACTTCTTTGATGACTGCATTTTATATGTTCAGGATGTACTTCCTGACTTTTCATGGAAATTTCAGAGGAACAGAAGAACAATATCATCATGTGCATGAATCACCTGTTGCAATGACTTTCCCATTGGTGGTGCTTGCTTTTTTATCGATCGTCGGAGGTTGGGTTGGTATACCAGCTGTATTCGTTGAAAATGCCCATCGTTTATCATCGTTTTTATCACCTGTTTTCAGCGGCATGCATCATGAAGCTGGGGGTGAGCATCTTTCTCATTCTGTAGAATTGATTCTAATGGCTGTTGTGGTTGTGTTGATCGTCGTTTCGATTCTTGCTGCTAAAAAGATGTTTGATAAAGAAGGACTTTCTGAAGAAAAATCATCCGCGTTTGGGAAAGTGCTAGAGAACAAATGGTATATAGACGAACTGTATGATAAAATCATCGTTCAGCCTATCAATCATATTTCCTCTTTCTCTTCAAAAATCATTGACGCAAAAATCATTGATGGAACCGTAAATGGAATTGGAAAGTTGGTTCAATTTAGTTCCAGACAGATAAGGCTTTTGCAAAGTGGTCAGGTTGGTTCCTATATTTTAATCATGGTAGTGTCTATTATATTATTTTTCATCTTCCAGATGTTCTGGAAAATTTAAACACTGAATAGATTATGTTCGCTGCAGTTGATAATTTTCCCGCGCTGTTGATTTGGTTGCCATTGTTTGGCGGCTTGTTATCTTTCTTTTTGAAAGACGCTAAACAGGCAAAAACCAATGCTCTAATTTTTGCATCATCATCATTGTTGGTGGTACTGGTAAGTGTTTGTTTAAGTGGAAAAGAACATTTTGTCTTGAATCAAGTAAGTTATCAATGGCTAACATCCATTGGAAGCAATTTTGGATTGATCCTTGATGGCTTGACACGAACGATGTCTTTGCTTACTGCTATTGTGTTTTTTCTTGTCTTCTTAATAGTGCCTTCTGAGCAGTACAAGGATGCCAATAAGTTTTTTGGTTTGATGTTGCTTACCCAATGTGGGCTCTACGGAGTGTTCATGGCAACAGATGCGTTGGTTTTTTATCTCTTCTGGGAACTTGCATTGATCCCAGTTTATTTCCTTGCTTCCATTTGGGGAGGGGAGAAGCGTATCAGAGCAACTTTTAAATTTTTCATTTACACATTTATTGGTTCGCTGTTCATGTTGTTGGCCATATTATATATGTACAACAAGACCAATGGAACTTCCTTTAGCCTGATGTCGTTTTTTAATTTGAACAATACGACTTCAGAACAAACTTGGTTGTTTTTAGCATTTTTTATTGCATTTGCTATCAAGATGCCATTGTTCCCATTGCATACATGGCAGCCTGAAGCATATGAGCAATCGCCCACACCTGTTACCATTGTGTTGAGCAGTGTGATGGTTAAAATGGGTTTATTTGGTATGTTGAGATGGGTATTGCCTTTATTTCCACTTGCTGTCAAACAGTTTAATACCTGGATCATCATAGTTGCTGCGATCGGTGTGGTATATGCGTCACTGGTTGCTATTTATCAAGACAATATCAAAAGATTGATTGCTTATTCATCCATTGCACACATCGGACTGATGGCCATTGGAATTTTGACGTTCAAGCAAATGGCAGTTGAAGGAGTACTACTTCAAATGTTTAATCACGGAATAAATATTGCTGCACTTTGGATGGTTGCTTATGTCATTGAAAAACAAACTGGCATTACCGCTATTTCACAATTAGGGGGACTGGCAAAAAGGGCTCCCATACTCGCTATTTTTATGGTGATTGCTTCTTTGGCGAATGTGGCACTTCCTTTAACGAATGCATTTATTGGTGAATTCATGATATTCAATGGCATCTATCAATTCAATTGGATGGTTGCCGCGTTTACAGGATTGAGCATCATTTTCAGTGCAGTATATACATTGAATGTTATCAAACATGTATTCTATGGTGAGGAACGCATTGCGTTATCTGCTTTTGTTGATATCAAAGGGATGCAAATACTGGTATTTGTTGTGTTAACAACATTGATCATTATTGTAGGAATGTATCCAGCACCATTTTTTAAAATGTTTTCTGATAGTGTGGGTTTGATTTTGACGAAGTATAATTCATAAACCGATTTATATAACAGTATGAATGCAATAATTTTATCAGCTATTTGGGGAGTCTTGATGATGTATGCTGGTTTTTTCATTAAATCCAAAAACACCATCAATTTAATTGCCATTGCTGGCGTTCTATTGTTGATCGTTTGTAATGTGCATGAGTTTATTTCAGGTATGCCATTGTTTGCAATTGATACAAAAGGCATGCTATATCATAGCAGTTTTGGATTGGTGTTTTTGTTGATTATTTTTATCAGCACTTTGATGTATTTTCTACTTTCCGGGAGTGATATCAATGCTGCTGGAAAATCTACGTCAGACCTATATGCATTGATCTTTTTTATCTTGTCTGGAATAGCTGTTGTAGCTGGTTTCAAATCTCTGTTAATGCTGTTTATTGGAATTGAAATCGTTTCAATCCCCTTGTATGTATTGGCCGGGAGTGATAAATCAAATCTTAAAAGCAATGAAGCTGCTTTGAAATATTTTTTGATGGGGTCATTCTCCACCGGATTAATGTTGATGGGGATCACTTTGATTTATGGCGATACTGGATCTTTTTATTTGGATGTAATCAAGGCGGGTATGAGCGTATTGACCCCACTGAAAGCAGCTGGTTTGCTGCTCATCCTAGCTTCTATGTCATTTAAAGTATCAGCTGCCCCTTTTCATTTTTGGACACCAGATGTATATGATGGGGCACCAACTGTTTTCACTTCATTCATGGCAACCATAGTTAAGTCGGTCGCTTTTTTTGCGTTTTTACATTTGTTTGATGGCGCATTTGGTAATCTACGGAACGACTGGAAAATGTTGGTAGCTATAATTGCTTCACTTACATTGTTCATCGGAAATATCACAGCAGTTTTTCAGCAAAGCGTGAAACGCATGTTGGCATACTCATCCATCGCACAAGCAGGATTCATGATGCTGGCGATATTGACTTTAAATGTCTTTGCAAAACAAGGCTTGCTCCTGTACTTTGCTGGGTACAGCATTGCAACACTTGGAATTTTTGCAGTGCTTACCAAAATGAAAGATCATTCCATCGAGGCATTCAACGGTTTCGCTAAAACCAATCCCTTGATGGCTGTTTCATTGCTGATTTCTTTGCTCTCCCTTGCTGGCATCCCGCTTACTGCTGGTTTTTTTGCTAAATACTACATGTTACTTGCTGTAATCAGAGAGGGTAGTATGATTTGGCTGGTTATTTTTGCAGTACTCTGTGCTGCAGTGAGTGTATATTACTATTTCAGAGTAATACAGGCTATGTATTTCAAAGAGCCCAATGAAGGATCTGCAGTTCAGTTTTCATCTTCCTTCAAATGGTTGATGGTATTGAATGCTCTATTGATCATAGTGCTTGGGATCCACCCAGACCTGATATTAAGCCTCATTTAGCAGACTGAATTTGATATTTATCATCCCCTGATCTCCATTCATCAATCTTTTTAACCGGGGAAAGGACCTTTTGCTAATTTTACCATATGAAATTAGGAGACAATCTTGTATTGGCATGGAGAACAGTTAAGGCCAACAAATTAAGAACAGGCATCACCGTTGCTATCATCGCCTTTGGTATCATGGCATTGGTAGGCATCATTACTGCCATTCAGGCAATGAATAGCAGCCTTAGGGATAGTTTTTCCACCATGGGTGCTAATGCATTCAGCATTCGTTTCAGAGAACGCAGAATGATGATGGGCGGCGGCGGTGGAGGTAGCGATGTAACACAATCAAAAGTTAGTTCTCAACGCAAGGTTAAAAAGTCAAGCACAGGACAAATCATTACCTATCAACAAGCAAAGCAATTTAAAGAAGGGTATGAATTCCCATCTTTTGTAAGTATTGGAATCAACGGTCCTAGAAGTCAAGTAGTAACCTATGAAAACAAAAAAACAAACCCTACTGTTTCCATGAATGGGGGTGATGATAATTATTTGAAATTAAATGGGTATGAAATTGCCTTCGGTCGAAATTTTAATCGAAATGAAATTGAAAGCGGACAAGACATTTGTATTATTGGTAAAGATGTTGCAACAAAACTGTTTGGTACCAGAGCAGACCGAGCACTGGATAAAGTGATCAGAGTTGGCGGTAATAAATACAGGGTCATAGGTGTGACAAAAGAAAAAGGCGCAAGTGCCTTCTTGCAAGCAGACAATGTAATTTTTGCAACGTATACCAATGTGAAACAACGCTACGCTAATAAAAATCAATCTTATCAACTGGCTATCATGGTGGATGATATCAATCGTCTGGATCCAGCAATAGGAGAAGCAGAGGGTTATTTTAGAAATGTAAGAGGACTTACTACAACAGAGGATAATAATTTTTATATCGATAAAAGTGATAGCATCGCAGAAACATTTATCAAGTTGCTTGGAACCATTTCTGCAGCAGCAGGTGCGATAGGTTTTATTACATTGGTGGGAGCTGCTATTGGTTTGATGAATATTATGTTGGTGGCTGTAACAGAGAGAACGAAAGAAGTTGGATTAATCAAAGCGTTGGGAGGTAGAAAAAATTCAATTCGTGCTCAATTCTTATTTGAATCTACTTTGATTAGTTTGATGGGTGCTGCTATAGGCATCCTTTTGGGTGTAATCATCGGTAACCTGGTTGGTAGCCTGATGAACACTGCATTTTTTATTCCCTGGGGAATTATTGGAATTGGAATTTTAATTTGTTCTGCAGTAGGATTGATTGCTGGTATTTATCCAGCAATGAAGGCATCCAGATTGGATCCTATTGTTGCGTTGAGGTATGAGTAAAGTGAGTTGAGGGTTTTGAGTTATGGATTTTGAATTGATTGACAAGTCAAAACCCATAACTCAAAACTCAGAACTTTCTTATTTCGGATCCAATGCTCTCTTTATTCTCTCTGTAATATCCTGCAAGTGGTATTTTGTCATCGCGTCTGAAGCACTGCTAGCAGCTGCTTGTGCGCTGTTCTTCATTGATGAAAGATGACCTCTTACAACTGAATATACATCTGTCTTTTTATTGTCTCCTCCAGTAGCTGAAAGGCTACCCATTGAAATGGTTACACCTGCAGGCCCACTAGAACCTAGAAGGGCAATCATTCTTTCCACATAACTCTTTTGAAGGTTTCTTCTGTGGCCATCAACAGATTTCTTCGCTGACCACTCACTGAGAATGTTTCTTTCCAAATCGTTCAATAGTTCATCCACAGAATATGCATTGGGGAATCTGTTTGAATGAACCGCCATCTTCGTGAGCCTTGATGAAGAAAGAATACTTCCCAATACATTATCTTGAATGGTGCTCAATTGATCGCTGACTGGGTTATTGATTTTATTGAGGATTTCATAATTGAGCATCCACTCTGGGGTTGTAAACAACTGATTGTTTACAAATGCTACAGCTTCTTTTTGAACAGCCTTCGGTGTTACTTCAAACACATCACCAGTTTGTTCAACGGATTTTGGAGTTTCGTAATAGCCGCCAATATTTCTGATTACGTGTCCAAGGTAGCGATTGAACTGTGTTACAACCTGTCCATACATCTGACCAAGATTTTGATATCTGTCGGCCTCTTCTTTTGTCCACTCAGGCAACTTTGCTACAATTCTTTTCAAATTCTTCACACCATACTCACTTGCCTTCATTGAATTATCACCCAAATCTTCACTTTGTGTTCTAGGGTCTGATAAATTTCCATATTCATAGGTTCCAAACCATATGCGTGGATTTTTAGCCAGGCGTTCGTTGTACAACTTATTCCTTTGCTTTTTGTCGTCTTCTTCTTTGTCGGCACCGTATCCATATCCCCATTCAATTGCCCATTTGTCGTAATCACCTATACGTGGGAAAAGACCTGCTCTACCAATTTTATCTTCAGGTTGAGCAACATAGTTGAAGCGAGCATAGTCCATGATAGATGCAGTATGTCCATTCGCTTCTACCCATGCTTTATCACGTAATTTCTCAACGGGTGTTTTGCTGCTGGATCCCATGTTATGTCTCAAGCCTAATGTATGTCCAACTTCATGTGATGAGACGAATCTGATAAGATTGCCCATGAGGTCATCATCAAAAGTCATTTTACGTGCCTCAGGATCAACTGCTGCAGTTTGAACAAAATACCAATCGTGCACAAGGCTCATTACATTATGATACCATCCAATATGGCTTTCAATGATTTCGCCACTGCGTGGATCGTGTACATTCGGACCGTAGGCATTTTGAATATCAGATGCAAAGTATCTGATTACAGAGAAACGTGCATCTTCTAAGCTCATTGTAGAATCGTTTTCAGGCCATTCTTTTGCCATGATTGCATTTTTAAAGCCAGCTTTTTCGAATGCAGCCTGCCAATCATTGACACCTTGGATAAGATAAGATCTCCATTTTTTTGGTGTAGCAGGGTCTATATAATATACAATTGGTTTTTCTGGTTCAACCAATTCACCTCTTTTCCATTTCTCTACATCTTCTTTTTTGGGTTGAAGCCTCCAGCGAACAGCAAACGATGATTCTTCTGTTTTTTGTTGATCATCACTGTATACAGTATAATCATCTGCAAAAAATCCGATTCTTGGATCGTTCAGTCTTTTTTGCATTGGTTTTTCTGGAAGCAGTATGAAAGAATTGTTGATTTCAAGTGTAACGACACCTGCAGCATTTGCAGCTGGAAGAGATGCGCTAGGGAAAGGAGAAGGTGCAGCACCCATTCCAGGTGTTGCAGGATTTGCACCAAATGTTTTTACTGTTCTAACTTCTGTATTGATTGGGAAACTTTTGATGCTTTCAATATAAGATTTATCAGCTTGTATTGCAGTAAGGTTCAATCTTCTTTTAGAAGATGGACTTAATGATACTGCTTGGTTGTCTCCTTTGAAGTAATCAGTAACATCAATGATTGCACCTGTTGAATCAGGACCAAATGCTTTTACATCAAAAGCTGCTGCAATAGGATCTAAATTCGAATTTCTAACAGCTTTGTAGATAGGTTCTGTAGAATCTGCAACACTGATTACAGTTACTACTCGCATGAAGACTTTATTGTCTGGACCTTTTTCGAAACGCACAACCTGCTGATTGGCAAGTTCACCACCATATACACCGCCACCC
>CAYFLQ010000065.1:0-3475 GCA_964344065.1 uncultured Sphingobacterium sp.
GGCGAATACATATCCAGCAATCATTATGTAACTGGTATTGAGTATTTGCCGAATAATTCATTCAGATTAACCGTTGAAGGATTTTATAAATACTATAATAAATATCCAGTAAGCATTATTGATGGAGTCAGTTTGGCAAACAAGGGAACAGAAGTTGGAAGCATTGGAAACGAACCAGTAATCCAAATTGGAAATGGAAAAGCATATGGCATTGAATTGTTGGCACAAAAAAAATTAACTAAAAGATTTTTCGGAATCCTGAGTTATACATTCTATCATTCGAAATTCACAGATAAAACCGGTAAATACATCCCTGCAAGTTGGGACAACAGACATCTGGTTAGTATCACATGGGGGTATAAATTCAGAAAAAACTGGGAACTTGGATTGAAGTTTAGGTATCAAGGAGCAGCGCCGTACACACCGTTTGATCTTGCTACTTCAAGGATCAATTATCTCACGCAAGGCGTTGGAATATTTGACAATAGTAAATACAATACACTCAGGTTAAATCCGTTTAATTCTAGCGATGTTCGCATCGACAAAAAATGGAATTTCGATAAAATCACACTCGACTTGTTTATGGATATTTCCAACTGGTATGCATCAAAAATCTCTGGTGTGCCAGAATATACATTTGAGAGAACCAAGGATGGATCAGGGTTTGCAACTTCAGATGGGAAACCGATTAAACTCGATGGATCCAATGCCCTACCTGTGATACTTCCGAATATTTCATCAATCACCACTCCAAGTATTGGATTTATCATTGAGTTTTAATTGGGAAACAGATTCACTGGCATGATCAGTTCCCAATGATTAACATTTGGAGGATTGTTGAACTTCTTTGGATCCAATAACCTGCTGTAGCGAACTCCAAATGAAACGGGCTGCTGGTTCCACCACTTGGTATCAACATGTATTTCAATACCGGTACTTCTCAGTTGCATCACTTTTCCAGTTCTGATGCTTTTTAAATGCATATCGTCATAAAATACATTTGCCCTCATTCTGCTGAAATACACAACATTGGCAATGCCAAAATCTGGATACATCAATGGGAAATGATAATTAAATGACATTCTCCACATTTTTGGATAATTGAATGCCTCATATCCCCTCGCCATGGCTAAATTATTGGAATATACATATTGCCTCAATGTATCTCGTTGTTGATAGGCAGCACTTATACTCAATGAATGCGTACGTTTAACTCCTGGCAAATACACTCTTGATCCAATGAATGTTTGATGTGCTTCTAGTTTTCCAACAGATGTTCGGTGTTGGATGTTGAAGGTCCAACCAAACCTTGGATTGATTTGCTGTTTTGCCTGTTGAGAAAGAACAGATGCTATCAATTGAAAATGCAAATAAGGTACATACTTGTTTTTTGTTAAAGGCTTGGACAATGCATCGTAATGATAGTATACTTGATTGAATGTATTTGAGAGATCGAGACTCCTGAAAAACCTGCCACTGTTTTTGCTAAGCGGGATTCTCCAACCTATATTTCCATTCCATTCATTCCATGTTAACATAGAAATACTGTCTTTGTAATTTCTATTCATGGTATAATTGGTTCCGCCAACAATCCAAGGAAACCATTGTCCATAGGTGGCATATGCCCCCAATTGATGTGATTGCTCGTTTTCATTGTATACATATTGAAAACTTGACTGAAGGGTGTTCAATATATTTTGGCTGTACAGATCGAAGCTCCAATTAGGCTGCTCATAATAAGGTCTCCATGAATGAATGTTGATCAGTCCTGATGAAGATCTATAGTCATTGACTTTATAGTTACTATCTGAAACCTGTGTAAACACATTGGTTTCATTATACTTTACAGGATACACGTTTGAAACTGGTTGAAAATGTTCTGATGTGAAATTTATTTTACTCATATCCCCCACAAATAATTGATCACCTTCTGCTGTTGGTCTGCTGTATATTACTTGTTGGTCAATAATATCACCACCATAACTTCCAGTATTAGAACTGGAAATTTTTTTCAATTGTTTTACTGTTAAATCAAATAACCATAATTCATTCTTTCCTGATTGGGTGATGGTGAACATCAATTGATTTTCTCGAAATCGCAAAAAGGCAATTGGAGCATTCACGTAGGGAATCAATGTTGTAAAGCTTTTATTCAATGTTGAATAGCTCAATACAGAGCACTCGAACCATCGTTCTTTTTTGCAATCATATAGATTTGATCTGAAGTATTTCCAAATACAGGAAAACTAAGCATCTGCATTTCAGGATGCTCCACCAATGATGATTGTTGCTGGGTTTGAAGATCCCAAAACGATAATACAGATCCACCCTTTTCTTGCATTTGAACTGCAACCATCGACTGTCCATCATCCGAAAGGTCAGGCGAAAACAAGCGCTGATTTTTTGTGACCCGATGAGTAGATCCATCTTTCAAATTAAAAATATATACATCATTGAATTCTTTCCAATCCCACCTTGCATCGGTAGAATAACCTGTATAAATGATTTGATCATTTTTGTAATTGAAATAATCATCAATCCCAATATATTTCAACCCCAATCTTTTTGAGGCAGTCCCGTTCAATAAAACCCAATGTGGGAGCTGATTATAGGGCTTCTTCAAAGCCAATACTGTATCCTTGCAGATCCAAGTTGGAAACAAATAATCAACCACAAGCCTTGGATTGCTTTTTGTGAAGGGTTGCTCATTGTTGATATTTTCATTGTTGGGGAGGTGAGATTTGAACTCATTGAAAGTTTGATTCACAAATTTGCGGTAAGAGATCCCTGCGTATTTTTTTACTGCATGCTGAAAAGGATACATCAGTCCTTTAAATCTTGCTGCATCATGAGTTACCTTACCCCAAAAGTCCTCGCCGTAATTGCTGTATCCATGACCAATCAACATGTACCCCAGTTGATAATGATCCGGAACCACATCTTTATATGAGCCATTTCTCAATTTCTGGTAATGGTATTTTTTTCCTGCATTCCAAATAGCATGATATGCATCAAAGAAATAAGGAAGCCTACCACGACCTTGAGACAAATATTGGGTCTCTTTATATACTGCGTCTCCTTCAAAAAACCAATCAGGTATGGAAGCGGCATTGGCAAGTGCTTGTCCCTCTTGACCGGCGAACAAATACAACCATTTAGCAAGACCAACCTTAAAATTGCTGTATTGTTGCACATGCCGGAACTCATGGGTTGCAAGATTATCCACCCAGGCAGTTGACCCCAAATCCAATGCATTTTGCAAGGGGGTCATGTAGAATTCGCTTCGCCATGGACCCAATCCAACATACCCATTGGATACCAGGGGTAGCGTTTGAAGAACAATAGGAATCTTTTTCAATTTTTTACCCAAGGCTGCTGAGGTATCGGTGCTGATAGCAGATATGACATTGGCAACCCGCTGTGCTTCTTCCTGCCTATTGGAGGGGAAAATTACCTTTACTTGAGGTGATTCAAG
>CAYFLQ010000065.1:3485-5085 GCA_964344065.1 uncultured Sphingobacterium sp.
AGTTGTTTCCATTTTAAAGAACCAGGATTTCCTCCAAACCGTTGAGCTTGGATGGGAAGGGTCTTTAAAATGCTCAGCAAGCAGCACAATCCGATAAAATATACTCTCAAGACTATGGTTTTTTTAGTCGATACGCAATAAAACTATCTCCTTTTTTAGCACCCAACTTTGCACCACCTACATTCAATACAACATATTGAATGTCTTTTACTTGATAAGTGCTTAATGAAGCAAAACTTGATGTTGGAAGCTCCTTTTCCCAAATCAGTTTTCCAGTGAGTTTGTCAAACGCCCTGAACATTTTATCATTGGTGGCAGCAATCATAAAGAGACCCCCTTTCGTTACAACCCCTCCTCCATAGCTTTCTGTGCCAGTTACGGTTACTCCCTTAGCAGACAACTCCTTGAATTCACCCAAGCGTCTCTGCCAAACATGTTCCCCAGTATTTAAATTGATGGCGGTGAGTGTACCCCAGGGAGGAGTAATGGCTGGATAACCATTTTTATCCAAGAATTTATTATACCCAACGAAACTGTAAGGGATGGATGACTCAGGAACTTCCTTTGATTCTGACACCTCCTTAGTTTCTGTCTTCAGCAAGAAATCCACGACAGCTGTTCGCTCGCCTTTTGTGAGCTGTGGGAAACCAGGCATCATACCCTTACCTCCAGTCAACAGTTTATTAATATAAGTCCGGTCGCGCCTCTCCCCAATGTTCATCAATGATGGATACCCACTCTTTGTATTGCCGCCCAAATTTTCATTGTGACAGCTTGAGCAATATTTTATATAAACCTTGTTACCATATGATAATGAATTATTTACATTGTTTTTTATTTCTTCTAATTTTAATATCCATGCCATTTCATTTGCATTCACATACATATATCCGGTTTCAGGATCAAAGGATGCTCCACCCCATTCTCCTCCACCATCAAAACCAGGAAACATGATGGTACCCTGAAGAGAGGGAGGGTCATATAGGTTCTTTCGATAGCCCCTGAACTGAGTCAATAACTCCTCGTAATTTTCAGCAGCAGGATTGATGTCATTTTCAGTCAGTGTATTTCTGGCAAATGGCTTGGGCATTCTTGGTATTGGCTGAGTGGCAGAAAGTTGTTCTCCAGGTACACCATCGGTTGCAACAGGAACTTCATCAATGGGGAATACTGGCTTCCCTGTTTCACGCTCAAATACAAATACAAATCCTTGTTTTGTTATCTGAGCTACTGCATCTATTGACTTTCCATTCTGCTTGATTGTGATCAAGTTAGGTGGTGCTGGTAGATCTCGATCCCACACGTCGTGATGCGTAAACTGGTAGTGCCAAATTCGTTTGCCTGTATTTGCATCCAAGGCCAATAGACAATTTGCGTAAAGGTTGTTTCCCTTTCGGTTACCCCCATAAAAGTCAAATGCTGCAGAGCCGGTCGGGACAAATACCATCTCCCGCTTCCTATCGATGCTCATCCCAGCCCATGCATTGGCCCCAACCCCTTCTTCATTTTTATAGTTGTCTTTCTCCCAGGTTTCATATCCATCTTCACCAGGACCCGGAATGGTTTTGAAAACCCATGCTAGTTTGCCGGTCCTGATATC
>CAYFLQ010000065.1:5095-7313 GCA_964344065.1 uncultured Sphingobacterium sp.
GTGTTGGAGCAGCCACAAATTTATTTTGAACCCGCTCACCCAATCCTTTCTTCAGATCCACAAACCCACTGTCCCCAAAATTCCTGATCAACGTCCCCTTTTCAGCATCCAATGCATACAGATTGCTGCCAGAGGCGAATAAAATACGTTTGTCATTTCCTTCTTCCCAATACACAACCCCACGGGTTTTACTAAACCACTGGTTGCTGCTGGCATTCTTATACCTCCACAATTCTTTGCCAGTAGCTGCATCCAACGCAAACACTTCCACCGATGCTGTAGCAGCATACAAGACACCATTCACAATTATTGGATTGCACTGATTTTGAGCCGATGTATCACCTGTATGATATTCCCATGCCTGTTCAAGCTGATTCACATTATTGACATTGATTTGATCCAATGTTGAATAATGGTTTCTTTCAGGTCCACCAAGGTATTCAGGCCATTCAACGGTTTGTTTACAAGAAGCAAGAAACATTGAACAAACTATGAGATAAACAATCTTTTTCATGTGACGTCAATTGAATCTAAATTTAAACACTAAACCATCATCTAAAACTCTTTTGATGTAATTTGTTGCCATGAGTGAACAATTTGAAATCAGGCCACTACAGATACATGAGCTTCATGTGATCAGAAAACTGAGTGATGAAATATGGAAAAAGGTATATCCCAGCATCATTTCAATGGAGCAGATTGAGTACATGTTGAATCTGATATACAATGAAGACGCATTGAAAGAACAAATCAATGTAAAGGGTCATGCGTTCATTATACTAACCGACCATCAGATACCCATTGGATATGCTTCATTTTCAAGGAAAGATCCTTCTAATCAAGAAGCATTCAGGCTGCACAAATTCTACTTACAACCATCATACCATGGCAAGGGCTTGGGAAAACAGCTGATGAATGAGATCATCCGTCAGGTCATACAAAGTGGCGGTAAATCTATTGAGTTGAATGTCAACAAGTATAATCCAACGGTAAACTTCTACAAGAAGATTGGATTCAGTACCGTTAGCGAGGAGGTGCTTGACATTGGAAATGGCTATGTGATGGATGATTATATCATGGAACTAAATCCCTTAAAATATCCAATATAATTGGGCATTTAATTCAATTAATAATAGCTTTGCCAAAAATTTTTAAACTCATATGTCAACTACTGCACAACACCACATCGACTTTAACTTACAATACAAAGTAAAAGATATCACCCTAGCTGAATGGGGAAGAAAAGAAATTCGTCTTGCTGAAGCTGAAATGCCAGGTTTGATGGCCATCAGAAAAGAGTTTGGTCCCTCTCAACCATTGAAGGGTGCTAGAATTGCAGGATGTTTACACATGACGATCCAAACAGCAGTGCTCATTGAAACATTGATTGCATTGGGAGCTGAAGTAAAATGGAGCTCTTGTAACATTTTTTCTACACAAGATCAAGCTGCTGCTGCTATTGCTGCTGCAGGTATTGGAGTTTTTGCTTGGAAAGGACAAACCATTGAAGAAGCTGATTGGTGCATTGAACAAACATTGTTCTTCGGTGGCGCTGATCGTCCTTTGAACATGATTTTGGATGATGGTGGTGATTTGACAAACATTGTATTGGATAAATATCCAGAGTTGGTTCAACACGTGAAAGGAATTTCTGAAGAAACAACAACTGGCGTTCACAGACTATATGAGCGCGTTGCTAAAGGAACTTTACCAATGCCGGCGATTAACGTGAATGACTCTGTAACAAAATCTAAGTTTGATAACAAATATGGTTGTAAAGAATCTCTGGTGGATGCCATCAGAAGAGCTACTGATGTAATGCTTGCTGGTAAAGTGGCAGTTGTTGGTGGATATGGTGATGTGGGCAAGGGATCTGCTGCATCACTTGCTGGTGCAGGATGCCGCGTTATTGTAACAGAGATCGATCCAATATGTGCATTGCAAGCAGCTATGGATGGATTTGAAGTAAAGAAAATGGCTGATGCCGTGAAAGAAGCAGATATTGTTGTTACAGCATCTGGTTGTCGTGATTTGATTACAGGAGAGCATTTCAAATTGATGAAAGACAAGACCATCGTTTGTAATATTGGTCACTTTGATATTGAAATCGATGTTGCTTGGCTGAATACAAACTTCGGACACACTAAAGATACCATCAAACCTCAGGTTGATATCTACAACGTAAATGGCAATGATATCATTCTTCTTGCTGAAGGAA
>CAYFLQ010000066.1:0-5027 GCA_964344065.1 uncultured Sphingobacterium sp.
GCTTTGTTATTTGATTGGCTCTGTAACATTTATTGTTGGTTTAAAAATGCTTTCCAATCCAGCATCAGCTAGAAATGGAAATTTGATAGCAGCAGTTGGGATGTTGATTGCAATCGTAGGTACCATCTTTCTTTATGAAGAAAATGGACAAAAGCTCGGAAACTATAGTTGGATTTTCTCTGCATTGTTGATAGGTTCTGTTGCAGGAACATTGATGGCTAAGCGCGTACAAATGACTGCCATGCCTGAAATGGTGAGTCTTTTCAATGGAATGGGAGGCGCCTGTGCTGCGTTGATTTCTATGATTGAATTTCGTCACCTTGCACATAGCACTGACCTTACCGCTGCAGATCAAACCAGTTTGCTCATCATCATGTTAGGACTCATCATCGGCGCTGTGTCCTTTGCCGGAAGTATGATTGCATGGGGTAAACTAAATGGCAGTATCAAAGACTTTGCTTTCAAAGGTCAGCATATCATCAATATCGTATTGTTGTTGCTCACTTTATTGCTAGCAGGACATAATGTGATCAATCGACCTGCTCAAATGGAACTATTCTTTTATGCAGTAGTTGCACTTGCATTGATCTATGGAATATTTTTTGTCTTGCCCATCGGTGGTGCTGATATGCCTGTGGTGATTTCATTGCTGAATTCATTTACTGGAGTTGCTGCCGCATGTGGAGGGTTTCTGTATAACAATAAAGTGATGCTTACAGGAGGTATTCTTGTGGGTGCAGCAGGAACATTGCTCACCATTTTAATGTGTAAAGCAATGAATCGATCCCTTCAAAATGTATTGATCGGTTCATTTGGTGGCAATACAGCTGCTGCTGGAGGTGCTGCTCAAACTGGAGGTACATATAAAGAAGTTACCCTCAGTGATGCTGCAGTTGTGATGAGCTATGCAAATAAAGTAATGATTGTTCCAGGATACGGACTTGCCGTTGCACAGGCTCAACACGTTTGTCATGAACTCGAAAAAACACTCGAGGCCAAAGGTGTTGAAGTGAAATATGCGATTCATCCTGTTGCTGGTAGAATGCCAGGCCATATGAATGTCTTGCTTGCAGAAGCAGATGTGAGTTACGAAAAGTTGTTAGAAATGGAGCAGGCAAATGAAGAATTTAAGAATACTGACGTAGTACTCATCCTGGGTGCAAATGATGTCGTAAATCCTGCTGCTAAATCAGATCCTTCTTCACCTATATATGGGATGCCCATACTTGAGGTTGAAGAAGCAAAACATGTGATTGTCAACAAGCGAAGCATGAAGCCAGGGTATGCTGGAATTGAAAACCAGCTCTTTTTCCAACCAAAGACATCCATGCTTTTTGGGGATGCAAAAAAAGCATTACAGGACTTGCTTGCTGAAGTAAGAAATCTCTGATACAATCCTGTTCTTTCAAGGTTTAGATTGCTTAATTTTAATCAATCTAAATTTTGATACATGCGTGTACTTTTATCATTTCTTTTAGCGTTTCTGTTTTCAGCATCTTTTTCACAACAGAAAATATCTGGGTTTTTTTCTCCAAATGCTTCAAAGCAAATAGAGCTGGAGAAGCAATTTGATGGTTATTTAAACGCCAAGGATCAGGACGTCTGGCTAAAATTTCTTTCATCCAGACCGCATCATGTTGGCTCACAACAAGGAAAAGCAAATGCTGATTATATGGCGAATTTGTTTCGTCAGTGGGGGTATGATACAGAACTTGCTACCTATAGTGTGTTATTTCCTACGCCAAAATTTCGTCAACTTGAATTGTTGGGTCCAAATCCATACAAGGCAAAACTTCAGGAAACTGCATTAAAGGAGGATAAAACATCTGGGCAACTATCAGAACAGCTTCCTACCTATAACGCCTTTTCTGCTGATGGTGATGTTACCGCAGAGCTTGTTTTTGTGAATTGGGGTGTGCCTGCTGATTATGAAGTGTTGGATAAAATGGGCATCAGTGTCAAAGGGAAAATCGTTATTGCGAAATATGGAGGTTCATGGAGGGGAATCAAACCTAAAGTGGCTGCAGAACATGGTGCTATCGGATGTTTGATATATTCTGATCCTCATGAAGATGGATACTTCCAAGGAGATGTTTATCCAGTAGGTTCTTATCGCCCAGAACAATCCGTTCAAAGAGGATCTGTGATGGATATGCCAGTTTATCCCGGTGATCCAACCACTCCATTTGTTGGATCTACTCCTGATGCAAAAAGATTGAAGAGAGAAGAAATCTCAACAATCATGAAAATACCAGTGCTTCCTATTTCATATGAAGATGCACTTCCATTATTAAAGTCATTGAAAGGTCCTGTTGTTCCTGAAGCATGGAGAGGAAGTCTTCCTATTACATATCATGCAGGCCCAAGTGAAAGTAAAGTTCATCTTAAACTTGAGTTCAATTGGGATTTCAAACCCATTTATAATGTCATAGCAAAGTTGAAAGGTTCGGTATATCCAGATCAGTGGGTGATTCGAGGCAATCACCATGATGGATGGGTGAATGGTGCCTCTGATCCTTTGAGTGGAATGGTTGCTGAAATGGACGAAGCACGCGCGATTGGTGAACTGGCAAAAAAGGGAATGGGTCCAAAAAGAACAGTTGTCTTTTGTGCATGGGATGGCGAAGAGCCCTCGCTGCTTGGATCTACCGAGTGGGTTGAAGATCATGCTGAAGAATTGAAAAAGAAAGCGGTCATGTATTTGAATTCAGATGGAAATAGCAGAGGATTCATTGGTTTTGGTGGTTCACATGCATTAGAAAAGTATGTAAATGAAATTGCCAATGATGTTATAGATCCTCAAACGGGTGTTTCTGTTTCAGAAAGAAGATACGCTAGAGCACTGGCCAGTGCAGAACCATCTTCTGCTTCTAAGCTCTATGGAAATAAATACATGAAGATCGGTGCATTGGGAGCAGGGTCAGACTATTCTCCATTCTTTCAACACCTTGGTATTCCTTCAGGAAATGTGGGATATGGTGGAGAGGGCAGCGGCGGTGAATATCATTCAATTTATGATTCCTACGATCACTTTATTCGCTTCAAAGATCCTGAATTGCAATATGGTGTTGCTTTAGCAAAAACTGCAGGTAGGATGATGTTGAGAATGGCCAATGCGGATGTATTGCCATTCGATTATTCTATCCTAACAAATACCATCAATGGTTATTTCTCAGAGATCAAGTCATTGATTGATAATGCAAGATCAAATGTTGATATGCAAAATAAATTGATTGCAGATAAAATATTTGATTTGGCTGCAGATCCAAAAGAAAAAATGAAGCTCCCAACTGCAAAACCAGCTGTACCATTTTTAGATTTTAGCGCAGTTGAGAACGCTCTTGTTCAATTGAAGAAGACAACGGATGCTTTGAAAAATGCTATTTCAAAGGCAGATAAATTGGATGCAGATGCTTTGAACAAGCTCAATCAAATTTTGTATCAAGCTGAACAGAAACTACTTGATGAAAAAGGTTTGCCAAGAAGACCTTGGTACAGACACCAGATTTATGCTCCAGGATATTATACAGGCTATGGTGTGAAGACACTGCCCGGACTAAGAGAAGGTATAGAGGAAAATAATTGGAGTGAAACCAAAGAAAGAATTGAGGTGCTTTCAAGAACATTATTGAAGTTTGATGGGGTACTCCAGGAAGCCGTTTCCATTTTACAAAAATGACGCTACCTCAACGTTTCATTGATTCAATCACTGCATGTCCTGGTTTTGATGAGCCTGCATTCATTCAGGCTCATCAACAACCTGCTACCACCTCCATTAGATTGAATCCTCTTAAATCAGGCTTTCCTGAACCTTTATTTGCTGATTCGAAGTTGGCAGATGTTCCTTGGTGCAAGTATGCTATTGTTTTAAATGAACGTCCAAAGTTTACGTTAGATCCACTTTTGCATGCAGGAGTCTATTATGTGCAAGAAGCATCCAGTATGTTTCTGTATCATTTGATTGAAACTATTCTTCCAAATGAAACTGGTCTAAAGGCATTGGATCTTTGTGCTGCTCCTGGTGGTAAAACAACACTGTTGGCTTCCATGAAACAGTTTGATGCTGTATTGGCAAATGAAATTATCAGTTCCAGGGTTCCAGTGCTGTATGAAAATCTTGTAAAATGGGGTTCTTCAAAAACATTTATTTCAAACAATGATCCTAAAGATTTTGCACCATTGGGGGCTTTGTTCGATGTTGTTCTGGTAGATGCTCCCTGTAGTGGAAGTGGACTCTTTCGCAAAGATCCTGATGCGATTACAGAATGGAGTGATGATCTCGTTCATTTCTGCTCTCTTCGGCAACAACGCATCATTCAAGATGCTATTCAAGTGCTTAAACCTGGTGGATTTCTGGTGTACAGTACTTGTTCATATTCCTTGGAAGAGAATGAACAGATACTTGATTTTATCATGGAACAAGGAAATGTTAGTTCTATTGATTTGGGTATTTCAAGTGAATGGAATGTGGTTCATTCGGTTTCTGAAAAATCTGCTGCCAATGGATATCGTTTTTATCCAGACAAAGTAATGGGAGAGGGATTTTTTTGTAGCGTGTTTAAAAAAAATGAAACATCAGATCATTCAAGTCCACTTTTTTTTGAGTCAACTAACACGATTATAAAACAGGTTGATATAACAGGTTGGGTGGATGCAAGGGACGTGGCATGTATTGAAGAAAATGGTGAAATCTTTGGCGTTAACAAAGTTCTACTTTCATTTAGGGCATTGTTAAAACAGCATCTTAAACTTCGAAAATCCGGTGTAAAAATGGGCGCCGTGATGAAAAAAGGATTTGTCCCTGATCATGAATTGGCATTGAGTGAATGGAGGTCTCCCCAGGTTAATCGAATTGAGCTCAATAAGGGTGATGCACTTAAATATTTACGAAAGGACGATGTGTTGGTGGATGGTTTTAAGGATGGTGTTTATTTGATGGCGTATCAGAAATGTGGACTGGGCTGGGGTAAAGTCGTTAACAATCGCTTACAGAATAACCATCCACTGAATTGGCGAATTTTAATCCC
>CAYFLQ010000066.1:5037-7192 GCA_964344065.1 uncultured Sphingobacterium sp.
TTCGAAGTTTTTTAATAGGAAGTCTATTTTCTTGTTTAATGCAACTTGCAATTGGTCAGGATCTGCCAGCTGATGGAGGTATTTTTAAATCAACATTCAAGCAACAAATGGCAGAGGGCAAATCACAAACGATAGAATGTCTGAACTATGGCATATTCAAAAGCAACACGGGCTGGAAAGATTCAAAATATTATATTCTCATGAATGAAGTGTTGCCTGGAACCATTGTTAAAATTCAATCTACTCAAACAGACAAGGTAGTGTATGCCAAGGTTCTAGGGGCAATGGTCCATGCAAAGGAAAATGAAGGTTTGTTGATTCGCATAAGCAATGCATCTCAAGCTTCGTTGGGCTTGAGAGACTTGAACAGTCCCTTAATATTAACCTGGAACAAGTAGTCTAATGAATTGGAAAATTTTGCACTCTGAATATCTATTCAATGATCTTTGGTTTACCATTCGAAAAGATACTTGTGAGAAGAAGGATGGCAGCATTGTGGATCCTTACTATGTGTACGAATTTCCAGAATGGGTTACTGCAGTTGCTTTAACAGAAGATGGCAAGTTTATATTTGAGCGACAATATCGCCATGCATTGGGAAAAACCATGATGGAGATTCCAGGAGGATGTGTAGATGATGGTGAGAGTAAAGAAGATGCTATTGCAAGAGAATTGAAAGAAGAAACAGGATATGTGTTTTCAAATCTTGAATACCTTGGTCAAACTTCTGCAAATCCCTCTACAAACAGCAATTTGATGCATTATTTTTTAGCTACTGGAGGGAAAAAAGTTGCTGAACAGCAATTGGATCAAAACGAAGAAATTGAAGTTCATTTGCTTGATCTGAATGAAGTGATTGAACTCTTGAAATCAAATCAGATTATCCAAAGCATGCATGCAACAGCTTTGTTTTATGCACTTTTAAAACTTGGGCATCTAAGATATTAGGTTATATTTCCAACTCTCCAATCACAAACAAACTCCCGCATATTAGAATCAAGTCGCCTGCATTGGCCTGCAGTTTTACATCTTTCAAAGCTGCATTCACATCGTTGAATGCATTTCCTTGAAGTCCATATTTTACACTTTCTGCCATCAACGATGTTGCCTCGAGAGCTCTTGGGATATTTGCTTGAGTGAAAGCGTAGGTGGCATGCTTTGGAAGCATGGATAGAATCTCTTGATAATCCTTGTCTTTCGATAAACCAAGTATGATGAAAAGTTTTTCAAATTTGGAATTTGCCAACTGACGAATAATTTCCTTGATGCCATCCGGATTATGTCCAACGTCGATAATTACATCAGGCGATTCACCAATTTTTTCCCATCTGCCCCTGAATCCAGTATTGATCACAGTATTTCTGATGCCTTCCATTAAATTTTTTTCTTCAATATTGAAATGGATTTTATCCATGTGATCAATGGCAGCGATGGCAGTTCTTATATTTTCTACTTGGTACAAGCTGTTCAAGGGACTTTCTATACTTCTTGTTAGGGTATGCTCTTTTGTTATTTGAAATGCCAAATAATTTTTATGTTGAACAATTTCTGAGATCTCATATGATGCATCTGCAAAACAGATCGATGCATTCATATCATGAGCTTTTTTCACAAAGACTCCAGATGTTTCAGCTTGAGTTCTTCCAATCACGACAGGGGTATCTTTTTTTATTATCCCTGCTTTTTCTCCTGCTATCGCTTCGAGGGTATTTCCCAATAAACTCATATGATCGTATCCAATATTTGTAATCACAGCCATTTCAGGTTTGATTACATTGGTGCTGTCCAATCTGCCTCCTAAACCTGTTTCAATAATGGCGATATCTACTTTGTTTTGTGCAAAATGCTGAAATGCCATGCCAACCGTTACTTCAAAAAATGATGGCTCTGTTTCTTCTATAAAGGATTGAATAGATTGAGTGAAATCAATGACTGCTTCTTGGCTGATCATCTCACCATTTATCTTGATTCTTTCCCTAAAGTCTTTTAAATGTGGAGAAGTATATAAACCGGTTTTATAACCTTGTTGCTGAAATATGGAAGCAAGCATATGGCTAACGGATCCTTTTCCGTTGGTGCCAGCAACATGTATGGTTTTAAATTGAAGTTCTGGGTTGCCGATGTAGTTGCAAAGAGCAATCGTATTGGTGAGGTC
>CAYFLQ010000067.1:0-7177 GCA_964344065.1 uncultured Sphingobacterium sp.
AAACCAAGTGTGAGAATACATTATGTATACAAACAGGCTGGGAATGTTCCCAATGTAATTCCCGATGTTGCCAGTGTATGGTTATGGATCAGAGATTCCAAAAGAAGTGGTGTTGCAGAAGTGGAAGAAAGAATGAAAGAAGTAGCAAGAGGTGCAGCACAGATGACCAGAACCCAGGTTGAATTTCAAATGGAAAATGGGTTGTATGAATTGCTGGTGAATGAAACCGGAGCAAAAGCATTGCACAAAAACATGCAATTGGTGGGACCCATCGTTTATACTGAACAGGAAAAAGCATTTGCGGATAAGATCATGAAAGAATACGGAAACGAAGTGTTGGGCATTGATGGAAGCGTCAAACCATTGGAAATCACAAAAGCAGATCCTCCGGGCGGATCTACGGATGTAGGAGATGTAAGTTATATCGTTCCGGAAATTACGTTGAATGCAACAACTGCACCTTATAAATCACCATGGCACTCATGGGTGGTAGTTGCATGTGGCGGAATGAGCATCGGCCATAAAGGAATGTTGTTTGCTGCAAAATCACTGGGAACAACCATGGTCGATTTGTTTGAAAACGAATCATTGCGCAAAGAAATTCGTGCAGAGTTTGAAAAGAAAAAAGGCAACGAAGTATGGAAGGCGATGTTGCCTGATGGACCACCGCCTGTTCCAAAAATACATTAAGCTGCTACGCCTAGTGGTGAGAAGTACATCATGATACCAATGATGATCGCAACCACTATCAATGAAAGTACCACATCTGTTGAATTCCAGCTCGCTCTGCTGCTTGCCTTGTCTTCAGCAACTGTAGTGGAAAATGTTAGTCCCTTTACTTTTTCATCAGCAGGTGCAGGTGTCATTAAACTGACTCCTACAAAAATGATGATGCTAAAGATGAACAGATAAATACAGAAGTATAAAAAGTTCATGGTGGCAAACTGATGAATCATACTACCAGGTGTAAGCTGATCTTGCATCAACTGTAATGCAAGTTTCGACATGCCCACTACAAAACCAATCACCATTGAACTATACGCTCCTTGTGCATTCAGTCGCTTAAAGAAAACCCCCAATAAAAATACTGCAGAGATAGGAGGCGCCATATAAGATTGAACGCTCTGCAAATAATTATACAAGCCATCACTCACTCTTCCCATCAACGGAATCCACGCCATTCCCAATAAAACAATAATGCCTGTTGCAATCCTTCCCACTTTCACCAATTCTTTTTCAGATGCATCGGGGTGAGATTTTTTATAAATATCAATGGTATATAAAGTTGAACATGCATTGTATACAGAAGCAAGTGAACTCATCAATGCAGCCAACAAGCCACCAGCCAATACTCCACGCAATCCAATAGGCATGATGGATTTCACCATCACAGGAAATGCTGCATTGGTATCATCGAGCTGAATTTTTCCCTGCTGATGCAGTGCATACGCAATCAATCCAGGTATCAAAAAAATAAAGAAGGGCATTAATTTTAAAAACGCAGCAAAGATGGTGCCTCTTCTTGCTTCTTTTTCATTTTTAGCTGCCAAACATCTTTGAACAATATGCTGATCGGTACACCAATACCAAACGCCTACAATCGGTGATGCAAATAAAATACCCAACCAAGGAAATTCCGGATCATTCAAAGGCAAGAACATGTTCAGTTTTTCAGTTGGAATGGCATGCATCAAACTATCCCATCCTCCCACTTCATTCAATCCAAAAATCATCAATACCAATGAACCCAATAACAATACAATGGCTTGAATAGCTTCTGTGTACATCACTGCATGCAATCCCCCCAAAACAGTATACACTCCAGTTACAACCACCAGAATGATAGCTCCCGTCCAGAAATCAACTCCGATGAATTGATTGAATACCAATGCCCCTGCAAAAATGGTTACAGATGCTTTTGCAATCACATAACTAATCAATTGTATGATCGTCAACAATCTTCTAGACTGCGGATTGAACCTTTTTTCTAAAAATTCAGGCATGGTATATACCGAGCTGCGGATATAAAATGGAACAAATACCCATCCCAATATCAATACGATGTAGGAATGCAATTCATAGTGACCAAGTACGGTCCCTGATTTTGCTGCTGAACCTGCAAGTCCTACGATGTGCTCTGAGCCCACGTTTGAAGCCAATATAGAGGCACCGATGACAAACCATCCAAGGTTTCTGTTGGCAAGAAAATAATCTGATGTGGTTTCCTTGCTTTTGCGGATACTCCAAACAGAAACAAATGCTATTACAATGAGATAAGCAACAACAAACAACCAATCAATTGGACCAAGAAAATTCATATGCAGCAATTTGATTTCAATATAACCAAATTACTGCAGAACTTATTTCAGGTGAACCCTTTTCTCTCCAGCTGTAACTGCAATTGGTAACACATTTTGTTTAGGAGGAAGTGGACAGGTTGCAAATGTTGAAAATGCACAAGGAGGATTGATGGATTTATTGAAATCAATCACTGTATTTCCATTTGCATCTGGCTTGGGAATATATAAGAATCTTCCTGATTCATAGGTATGCTCCGCATTGGTATCATCTCCAAATAAAATAAACAAATCATCTCCTCCTTCATCTACTGCGTCCAACTTATATTTCTTGCCATCAATCTCAAAAACAATTTTTCCAGGAGATGGCATTTGATAGGTTTGTCCCAATACATTGGTGATGCTAACACTTGCATAGAGACTGCTTTCAAGCTTGGCATCCAATTTCCATTGAGATGAGGGTTTATATCTTTCAATGTGTTGGAATGTTTTTAAGTTGGGATGATCTAAATCTCTGAATCGAACACCAAGTTTATCTTCTCTTTTTATGATGATCCAGCGAAACGTTCCATAAGACAATTGAATGCCCTGATTTTTGTTGATATCAAATATGGATACTTGATTCACTTTTTCTTGCTTGTTAAATACCTCATTAGCTCCTGCTGTTTTCCATATTACTTCCTTGTCTGTTACCACAAAACTTCCAAGGTGTGATGGAAATCGAGGATCATTAAAAACAAGTTCATTTTCAGCAGCTGCACCAAATTTGTTTTCTCCTGGAGAGAGCCAGAACAATCCTGCTAAATTCACCCATCCATTTGCACTTTTTAAACTTTCGATCCTTTTGGCATCCCATTGTGCAATTTCTTCCTTCAACTTTTTCTCAGATCCTTGTCCAACTACAATCTGTGCAAGGCCTACCAAGAAAATAACATTCAATAAATATTTCATGTGATGATTTGAAAAGCAAAGATAACAAATTCTATTACTATACTTTTTTAGTAGACTTATATCCATACAGATCTACTGATTGAAGGTTGTATATTTGAATGTGCAGAGGAGATACCTATATATTATAGTATGCATGTTTTGGGCCGGGATGGTTGCCGCCCAAGATTCCATTCCCTGGGTAAAGATGTCTGAACTAAAAGGAGAGGGATATTACCAAAACCACGGTTTTACCAAAAGTCCTGTCAAAATTGGATTGATCATTGATAGAAAATCATTCAATGATGCAGCTGAATTTATAAAAATCAACAACGCCAACATCAATTTCATATACCTCGTTGATCAAGCAACAAAAGATACCATATATAAAACCGGCGATCACCTTCCATTTGACTCAAGGCCCATGTATTATTGGGATTTTATCTTTCCCATTCTTAAAAATGCCAGCTACAGCGATTCTTTGCTGCTCATTATGGATAAATCAGGTGAAAGTCTTAATTATACTCTACAATTATTTGATAGCAGATCATTGGATGAGGTCAAAAATTGGGAGATATTGCTTTATGGAGGTGTCTTTTCTTTTTCGATGATCTTTACATTTGGATTCATGCTGCTCGGCATCATGAAAAAAGAAAAACACAATTTTGTGTTCGCCGCTTTCATTCTGATCTCAACAGCTTGGCTGTATAACAATGGAGGCATATGGTTTCAAATTATCTGGCCAAATGATTTAATCCTACAACATATTTCAAGAACCACGCTTTCAAGTTTATCCATTGGATTTTTTATATACTATTTTATTACCTTTTACAGACGTGATATAGGTCCTAAGGCATTGATAGTATTCAAAAGTTTCATCATATTTCTGATGATAAGAATCTTGATACTATTGATGACACCTCAACTTTTTTATGATGCTAACCTGAAATATATCATTCAAATAATTGGCACCCCCGTTCTTGGTATAGGAATTATTTTCTTCTTGTCTTATCTCATCAAATTTTTTAATAAGAAGGAATACTTTTTTCATAATCTTGGATTTGCCATTTATTTCCTTTATCTGGTAAAAGAAACGTTTAAGTTGTTTGGATTCGATCTGTCACTTTTTGACCGTACAGATATCTATATTCCTGTATTTTCTCATTTCTTCATCATCGCCATGTTTTCTGCTGCGAATATTCAGCAGTACAGAAACAATAAAAAAAGAAAATTTGAAATTCAATTAGAAGCATCCCATCAAAGAGATGTTGAAATTTCAGAAAAAATCATCGAGGCACAGGAGCATGAAAGAACAACCATTGGCAAAAACATCCACGATCAGGTTGGCGGCTTGCTATCAGCCATGAAAATCAAAATGCAAACACTCAAGATGAAAAAAAATGATCCCTCGCTGAACTATGAAATGGATCAGTTCATCGAAATCATTGATCAATGTTCCAATGAATTGCATGAAATTGTGGATGACCTTGTTCCGCCAGCATTCGAACACCAGGATTTCTCAGACATTCTATTTAACAGAATCAGAATGATAGAAAGTGCAACTGAGGTTGAAATCAACTATAACCCAACACCCATTGGTATAGACCAGCAAACGGGTGTAAAACTGTACAGAATCATTTCTGAACTGATTACCAATGCGTTTAAGCATGCGAAGTGCACCATCATCAATATCAGTATATTAAAGGACAAGGGTATCCTTCATATCAATGTAAGCGACAATGGAATTGGTTTGGATATGATGAACATTAAAAAGAAGCATGGTATCAATAATATCTACAGCCGCATTAAATTTATGAATGGAACGATCGATACAAAGAGCGTTCCTGGTAAAACCTCCTTTTATATTCAAATACCTTTGTGATTAAAATGAAATCATTCACTATTTATATTGTTGATGATCATACCCTTTTTCTTGAAAGCATTGAAGCTTTTCTAAGTTTTCAAGAGCAATATCAATGCATTGGTCATGCTACAAACATTGAAAATGCATTTGATGATATTGTTACATTGAAGCCAGACATCATTTTCATTGATTATCACCTGAATGAAACGAATGGATTTGAATTGATTAAAAAAATCAAGCATGCCAATTTAGACTGTATCTCACTCATACTTACCATGAGAAGAGATGCGCAAATAAGAAATATGGCAAAAGAGATGGGAGCCAAGGGATATTTGCTAAAGTCGATGGGGGCAGAGCAGCTCATCCAATCCCTCAATCAAATCACCTCTTTACAAACTGGTTTTTATGATTCCATTGAAGAAGACCTGAAATTAAAAGATGCGAATTATAAACACTTACTTACAGCGCGAGAGATGCAAATTGCCAAGATGGTTACGCAAGGGATATCAAGTGAAAATATTGCTTTGCAACTTGAGCTCAGTTTGCATACCGTTAATTCGCATCGTAAAAATATTTTGCGAAAACTGAATGCAAAAAATCCAATTGATCTGGTTAATTATTTAAGAGAGATAGGGGAGATGTAAACCTAAATACCAAATTCGCAAAGGAATTTAATGCGCATGATTTTCAATTGTTCCCATTCCAAATCTAGATCAGAAAGCTCTTCGCGCGCTACATCCAAGCTGCTGGTTTCACAGCTTTTAAAATATTCGATGATTTCATCCTGATGGTCTTCATCGACCATCTGATCGATGGCGTAGTTCAAGTTTAATTTCGTTCCGCTCGCAACAATGGTTTCTATGGCCTCCAACAACTGTTCCATTTTCATATCACGGTTCTTAGCGATTACATCCAATGATACTTTTTTATCTACCTGTTGAATGATGAAAACCTTTTCACCGCTCTTATTCACGACGCTTCTCATCACAAAATCATCAGGTTTGACGACATCGTTTTCTTCTACGTATTTGGAAATCAGGTCCACAAATTTTTGCCCGTAACGAACGGCCTTCCCTTTGCTGACTCCACTGATTTTTTCAAGCTCTTCCAATGATGTGGGATATTGTGTGGCCATGTCTTCAAGCGAAGACTCCAAGAAAATGACAAACGGAGGCAGCTTCTTTTCTTTTGCAAATTGCTTTCTGAGTTCTTTCAACATCTCGAAGAGCTTGCTGTCTACTGCAGCCGTCCCCCCTGCTTCAACACCATCCTCATCATCTTCATTAGCATCTTCAAAGAAATTGCTCATCACCATTTTAAACGATGCGGGTTTCTTCAAATAAGCAACACCTTTTTTACCAATTTTTAATACCCCATGTTCAGTGATATCCTTCTCCAATAACCCCTCCAACAACATTTGACGAATGAGTGATGTCCAATAATGTTCTGGTTCATCATTACCTGAAGCAAATACATCCAACTCATCGTGACGATACATTTTGATTTGAGGAATCATCCTGCCAATCAATATATGTACTACATAATCCGACGCAAATCTTTCATCCAGTGCTTTAACAACTTTCAAAAGTTTTACGGCAGACGTTTTCGCTTCAATTTTTTCTTTTGGATGATTGCAGTTGTCGCATCGCTCACAATTTTCAATGGTGTAGTCTTCACCAAAATATTTCATCAACACTTTTCTTCTGCACTGACCACTTTCTGCAAAAGCAACCATCTCATCAATCAATTGCGATCCTACTTCGCGTTCACTCAATTGCTTGTCTCTTAAAAAATGTTCAAGCTTGGAAACATCTTTATGAGAATAGTACAGCACGCATTTCCCCTCCATTCCATCTCTTCCTGCTCTTCCTGTTTCCTGATAATAATTTTCTAAACTCTTTGGTATATTATAATGTATAACAAATCGAATGTCCGGCTTGTCAATGCCCATGCCAAATGCAATGGTAGCAACAATTACCTGCATGTCTTCATTCAAAAACTTATCCTGCCTTTCTGCTCTCAGCTTGCTGTCAAGTCCTGCGTGATATGCACCGGCACTGATGCCGTTTACTTTTAGTATTTCAGATAA
>CAYFLQ010000068.1:0-5631 GCA_964344065.1 uncultured Sphingobacterium sp.
ACCGAAGAATTGGTTGAATACATCAAGAACCTTTACAGAAACATCCCTTGTCAGCAAGAGAGCCCATGTAAAATCATTGACATTGGAACTGGTTCTGGATGTATTGCAATTTCATTAAAAAAAATGTTCCCATCTTTCGAAGTATGGGCAGTAGACAAAAGTTCCAAAGCCATTGAATTGGCAAAAGAAAACGCTGCATTACTCGAAGCAAATATTCTATTTAAACAATCAGACATATTAGAAAAATTAAAAAATGATTCTCTTCCTGCGTTTAATCTCATTGTGAGCAATCCACCCTATATACCTCAACATGAGTCGAAAGAATTAGATAAACACGTGATTGATTTCGAACCCCATGATGCACTTTTTGTTACCAACAATGATCCACTGGAGTTTTATAAGGCCATTATTGAATTTTCTGAACATCATCTGTTGAGAGGAGGTATGATCTTTTTTGAAACACATGAGCAATATGCAAAAAATGTTGCCCAATTGTTGGAAGAAAGTGAGTTTGAACAAGTTCAACTGCACAAAGATTTTCAAGGAAAAGACAGAATCGTATCAGGAAGAAAAACAGGCGCTTCTCTATAATTATTCTTTTTCAACCGAAAGCACTGTCTTAGCACCTAATTTTTTTGCAACTTTCATTAGATGCACAACGGCATCAATTTCAACAGATTTATCTGCATTGATTACAACGGTTGGCACCTCTGTTTTTTCTTTAGCCAATACAGGTTTTAAAGCAATTTCCAAAGAATCAAAAGCTATTGGAGTAGTTCCAATATAATATTGCTTATTCACATCAATAGAGACAACCACATTTTGCTTTGCCTTGGTGTCCCCTTGTGATTTTGGCTGAGAGAGCTTGATTACATTGGGGTTTGCCAAGGTAGAAACAATTAAAAAAAACATCAATAGTATAAAAAGTATGTCATTGAGTGCTTCTGTAAACACCTCCGCTTCACCTGTATATTTTTTCCTGATTTGCATAGAATCAGCCGTTGTTAGAATCTTGAAGAATATCTAAGAAATCTGCTGCAGCTACTTCCATTTTATTAGCGGTTTTATCAATTTGAGTGTGCAAAAAGCTGAATCCTAAAAATGTAAGCAACCCAATTACCAATCCTGTGATGGAGGTTACCAGTTTTACATACAAGCCGCCTGCAATGGTATTCAATACAAACTCGCCAGTTGTATTGATATCAAAAAACAATTGCATCAATCCTGCGAGTGTACCAACAAATCCAAAAATGGGTGCCGCTCTTGAGATGACACTGAGCACACTGAGATTTTTTTCAAGATTATACATTTCAAGTCGCGCTACACTTTCCATACTCCGTTCAATGGCATCGATGGGTTTGCCCATGCGCTGAATACCTTTGTCAATGATACGCGCAACAGGATTATCAGTATTCTTTGTAGTTGTCTTTGCAGCAGAAATATTACCCGATGCAATATGATCTCTGATAATCTTCATAAAATTATCATCCAATTTTGCTGCTTTTTTAATGGCCACATACCGTTCGAAAAAAAAGAAAAGTGCTACTATAAACAAAAGACCCAATGGTATCATCAATGCACCTCCCGACTGTAGCATATCCCACAATTTCATTTGCTTAGAAATCTGTAATAAATAAAACGTCATATGTTTGGTTTGATGAAAGTGAAAGTTCGAAAAACTTTTATTAAAAGCATCATAAAGTTATTCACTTACCGGTTGATTCCCAGAGTTGAATCAATTGCAAAAGAACCGCCAATGATTTCTCCATGTCCTGAACACTTACATACTCTTGCACTGAATGCAAGGCCATTTCTCCGGTGAAAATATTTGGACTTGGTAAGCCCATGAAAGAAAGCCTAGACCCATCAGTACCACCACGCACGGGCAGCATAATAGGTTCAATCCCACAGTTTTTCATTGCCTGAGCAGCCAGGTCAACTACTTGTGGAAATTTGTCCAACACAGTCTTCATGTTTCTGTATTGTTCAGTGCGCTTCAACGTATATCTGGCATGAGGAAAAGTTGCGAGAGCACTCTTTACAGTTTGCTCTATCAAATCTGCATATGCATCAAGCTTTCGATCATCAAAATCCCGTAAAATAAACTTGATGCTTGCTTTTTCTGCAGTGCCTTTTATATCAGTTGGATGTAAAAAACCTTTCCGCCCCTCTGTTACTTCTGGTGCAAGTTCATTTTTAGGCAACAATTCGATTACACTTGCAGCCAGTTTTATAGCATTGATGAGCTTACCTTTTGCTGCACCAGGATGGGCAATCACACCAACAATTTCCAGTTCTAGTCCATCAGCCGAAAATGTTTCCGACTCAAGAGAACCTAATTCGCCTCCGTCTAGGGTATAACAAAAATCTGCACCGAGTGATTGTATATTCAAATGTTCTACTCCTTTTCCTATCTCTTCGTCAGGTGTAAACAATAATTTGATTTCGCCATGAAGTATTTCAGGATGTGACTTTAAATAGTTTGCTAACTCCATGATAATGGCAACACCTGCTTTGTCATCTGCGCCTAATAATGTTGTTCCACTTGCAGTGATGATATCATCTCCAATTTTATTTTTTAAATAAGGATGCTGATCCAATGTTATAACTTGAGAGGGATCATCGGGCAGAGAGATATCTGAACCATCGTACATACGGTGTAAAATTGGCTTTACATTTTTACCACTGCAATCAGGCGCTGTATCTACATGAGAACAGAAGCAAATAACAGGAATTTTTTTTGTTGAATTAGCAGGAATAGTTGCAATTACATAACCCCATTCATCCATATTAACATCATTCCATCCAAATTCTTTTAGTTCATTTACCAAGAGAGTTAGCAACTCTTTTTGCTTTTCAGTGGATGGATAAGTAACACTTTCAGGATCACTCTGTGTATCTATTTGCACATAGCGCATGAATCTTTTTGCAATGGGGGATATGGGAGACATATTATTGATTGAATCGATAGCCTTTCAAAAATGATGAAATATCCATTCTTTTTTTCCCTTCCAGTTGGAGTTCTTGAACAAATACCCACCCGTCTGAGGTTGAAAATTTTAAAAAAGTTTTTCCATCGGTTTCATGTACCCCAGCTTGTTGATGGTGTGATTCAATTGAAAAAGTGGCTGCATAGATTTTAAACACTTTTCCATTCAAGAATGTAAATGCTCCTGGATAAGGCGATAGTCCTCTTATAAGATCATTGACCTCTTTTGATGATTTCGCCCAGTTGATCTGACAAGTGGATGTTTGAATCTTTGGAGCATGATGCATTTGCGATGGAATGGAATCAGCCGTTTGAGGCACAGGTTGTAAATTTCCACTACAATAAGCCTTCAACGTTTTTACAACCAAAGAAGCCCCTGCATGCATCATCCTGTCGTGTAATGAACCTGCATTTTCCAGGTCTCCAATTTCAATTTTTTCGGACATTAAGATATCTCCAGTATCAATTGCATGCTGTAATTTAAAAGTAGTGATGCCGGTTACTTTCTCACCGTTGATAATTGCCCAATTGATCGGAGCAGCACCTCTGTATTGAGGCAACAGCGATGCATGTAAGTTAATGGTGCCCAATGGGGGTAGGTTCCAAACTGACTCGGGAAGCATGCGAAATGCAACAACTACTTGCAGGTCTGCCTGAAGAGATGCCAACTCCTGTAAAAAAACAGGATCTTTCAACTTTAGGGGCTGCAACACATGCAACCCTTTTTCTACTGCATATTGTTTAACTGCACTTTGAGTTAACTGCATTCCCCTGCCAGCTGGCTTATCCGGAGCAGTAACCACTCCAACAATGTTACACCCCTCACTGTATAACTTATCTAATATAGTTACAGCAAAAACAGGTGTTCCAAGAAATACAATTCGACAATCCTTCAAATCTGGCATGTGCAAAATTACTTATATAGCAGATACTTCTTGCGAATTGCTTTGAATGCTTTTAATGCCGGCTCCCAAGAAGCTTTGATTTCTTTCATGGATTTACCTTGTTGAATTTGCTTCATCAGCAAATCATTGCCTGCTAATTTGTTGAAAAAGGCAGCATTCACATCTCCAGATTTTGGTAGTATGAAGAATTTTTCTTTTTCCGGGAATAATTGATAGGCCTCTATTAAATATTCCAGATGAATGCTGCCATCAATTTTTTTTCTGGCATCATCGCCATTACTGCTCAAATTCCAACCATAGCAAAGCTGGTCTTTTAATTTTGGACTAGTAGCTCCTGGCATGCTGATGGGCGTAAATCGATACAGCTCCTTTGGTAATGCAGGATGTCCGAACACTTGAAATGGTGTTGGAGTACCTCTTCCTTCACTCAACACAGTTCCTTCAAAAAAACATATTGAAGGATACCAATATATGGAAGCCATGTTTGGCAAATTGGGAGAAGGCTTCACTGGTAATTCATAAACATCATCTCTTGAATAATTCGTACAAGCAACAACTTTCAATGGATCTTTTACAATGGATGTTAAATCCTGAAACCCTTGCATAGACGCAGCATCTAGCCACCCTTCTCCTACCAACATCTTTGCATATTCACCGATGGTCATACCATATACCACAGGTACAGGTTGCATTCCTACAAAGGATTTGTATGCCATGTTCAATACTGGACCATCAACATAATTCCCATTAGGATTGGGACGATCCAAAATAATCATGGGTTTATGGTTTAAAAATGCAGCCTCCATCAATTCTTGTAAAGAAGAAATGAATGTATAAAATCGAACCCCTACATCTTGGATATCAAAAACCACCACATCAACATCCTCCAAATCCTCTTTGGATGGTTTGTGTTTTGTGCCATAAAGAGATATCACAGGTAAGCCCGTCTTTTCATCTGTATAATTCCCTACTTTTTCCCCTGCATCTGCAACACCTCTAAATCCATGTTCTGGTCCAAATATTTTTTTAATGTCAACTGCATTCTTTAATAAAAGATCTACCAGATGCTGATCTCCCACCATAGAAGTCTGATTGGCAAAAACAGCCACTCGTTTATTTTTCAGATCTTCTACATATGCACTGGTATTAAATGCTCCAGGAACAGCTTTGATTTGTGCTGTGACCACTTGATGCTGTAGACCACTGATCAATAAAAGCAGAATAAATAATATTTTCTTCATTTAACTAAATTCTTAACCTAAAAGTAAAAGAATAAAGTTAGTTTCGGTGTTTATTTTACATTAAAATGACTTTAATATGCAAGCAAAGAAAGGAGATGTAGTAAGAGTACACTATACTGGAAAATTGACAGACGGTTCCCAATTCGATAGTTCAATTGGAAGAGCACCATTGGAATTTACACTTGGCGCAGGCCAGATGATTGCAGGATTTGACGCGGGCGTATTAGGCATGGCTATTGGAGAAAAGAAAACCATCAATATTGATCCAGGAAATGGATATGGACATAAAAACCCAGAAGCAATCATTGATTTTCCAAAATCCAATATTCCAGAGGGCATGTCCATTGAAATTGGAATGAAGTTAAATCTTCAAAACGAATATGGTCAACCTGTACCAGTTGAGGTAATTGAAATCAAAGAAGAATCCATCGTGATGGACGCCAATCATTTCTTAGCAGGAAAAGATCTGATTTTTGATGTAGAACTTGTAGAAATC
>CAYFLQ010000068.1:5641-7075 GCA_964344065.1 uncultured Sphingobacterium sp.
CAAAGGGCTCAGTTGAGGTGGTGATTTCTTTTACAGTGCCGTTGATTGCACCCCTATCTATTTCAAATTTTCTCGCGTTCGTACTAAAGATAAGCTCCCCACCTGTTTTTAATTTTTTCAAACAAAGATTGATCAATGCTACATGCATAGACTGAACATCAAAGATGTCTTTCATTGATTTGCTGTTGCTGAAGGTGGGCGGATCCAACACTATACAATCAAAATAGTCATTTGGAAGCAAAGGCAATTCCTGTAAAACATCTGCTCTAATAAAAGTATAAGACGGAGATACAAATCCATTGAGCTGCATATTTCTTTTAGCCCATTCAATATAGGTATTTGAAAGATCTATCGAAACGATCTCTTTTGCAGATCCAGCGGCAGCATACACAGAAAAAGAGCCTGTATAGCAAAATAAATTGAGAATTTTTTTGTCATTTGATTGTTCGCGCACCTTGGATCTTGTGATTCGGTGATCTAAAAACAATCCGGTATCTAAATAATCATCCAAATTGACCAAAAACTTCAGTCCCCCTTCATGCACAGTAATAAAATCCTGGCTTGAAGCAGTTTTCTGGTATTGGTCTTTTCTATTTTCTTTCACACGCCTTTCCTTCACATGAAGTTGCTCTTCTTTTTTACCCAAAACTGCTTTCACAACCTGAATGCTCCCATCCATCCATTCATTATACTCCTCAAGACTTAAACGATGCTGACTCCTGTATTCAGTAACCAATACTTCATTCTCATATACATCAATAATCAAAGGAAATTCTGGCAAATCTCGATCATACAATCGATAGCAAGAAATCTGTTGCCTGGATGCTTCCTTAGATCGGATTTTAAAGACCTTTTTCAGCCGATTTTCGAACATAGTCATTTTTGCATCCTGCATGCCGGCAAGTTAATGAATGAAAAGCTTATCATAACTTTGTAAAAAATAATTCTGATGAAGAATCTTGTGTACCTATTGTTGATTTCTCTTTTTTCTTGCTCGTCCAATGGACAAACATCGTTGAAGCCAGCCGAATTCAATGCAGCCATCCAAAAAGAAGGAGTACAAATATTGGATGTAAGAACAGCAGATGAATATAAAAGTGGGCATATTAAAAATGCATTACAAGCCAACTGGATCAATAAAGCTGAATTTGACGAAAGAACTGCATCGCTTGATAAATCAAAAACGGTTTATATCTATTGCTTAAGCGGAGGAAGAAGTGGTGCAGCAGCAGATGCGTTAAGATCTCAGGGATATACTGTAATCAACTTGGAAGGTGGCATCAATGCGTGGAAAGCGAATAGTATTGCACTTGAAGGAGTAGATCCAAATGCAAAACAAACTTCACTGGAATCATATACGGGACAAGTTAACAGCACTTCGTTAACATTGGTTGATTTTGGTGCAGAATGGTGCCCGCCCTGCAGAAAAATGGA
>CAYFLQ010000069.1:0-7031 GCA_964344065.1 uncultured Sphingobacterium sp.
ATCATTGTATTGGGATCTGGTCCAAATAGAATTGGCCAAGGTATTGAATTTGATTATTGCTGTGTGCATGGACTATTGGCCATCAAGGAATGTGGATACGAAGCGATCATGGTGAACTGCAACCCTGAAACTGTATCTACTGATTTCGATATAGCAGATAAACTCTATTTCGAACCGGTATTCTGGGAACATCTTTGGGAATTGATCGAATATGAAAAGCCTGAGGGTGTCATTGTGCAATTGGGTGGACAAACTGCTTTGAAACTTGCTGAAAAATTACATAAGAAGGGAATCAAAATCATAGGTACCTCTTACGACAACATGGATATTGCAGAAGACAGAGGACGTTTCAGCGATATGTTAAAGAGTTTGGATATTCCTTATCCAGAATATGGAACTGCATATACAGTAGATGAAGCTGTTGAAGTAGCGAATAAAGTTGGTTACCCTGTATTGGTTAGACCATCCTATGTGTTAGGTGGACAAAGAATGAGAATCGTTATCAATGATGAAGAAGTTGAATCAGCTGTGGTAAGTTTATTGAAACATATTCCTGGCAATAAAATCCTGATTGATCATTTCCTTGATAGATGTCAGGAAGCAGAGATTGATGCAATATTTGACGGAGAAAACTTCCATGTCATGGGCGTAATGGAACATATTGAACCAGCAGGTATCCACAGTGGAGATAGCAATGCGGTGTTGCCTGCATTCAACTTGAGTCCAATGGAAGTGAGCACCATGGAATCCTATGCAGAAAGAATTGCAAGAGCGTTGGATATCCGTGGACTCATCAATATTCAATTTGCCATCAAAGCAGGCAAAGTATATGTCATCGAGGCAAACCCTCGTGCATCCAGAACCACTCCATTCATTGCAAAAGCATATCAAATTCCTTATTTGAACGTTGCCACTAAAGTGATGATGGGAACCCATAAATTGACTGATTTCAAATTTGAAAAGAAATTAAATGGATTTGCGATCAAGGAACCAGTATTCAGCTTTGAAAAATTTCCTGGTGTAAACAAAGAGCTTGGTCCAGAAATGAAATCAACCGGCGAAGCAATTCGCTTTGTAAAGGATTTGCATGACCCTTATTTTAGAACGTTGTATAAGGAAAGAAGCATGCACCTCAGCAAGTAATATGAAATGGACTGCATGTAAACGCATCCTTGTTTTATTGCTAACCTTCATAATCTTTCAAGAGGATTTTGCACAGGTTAAGATATTGCGCGCAAAAATCATAGACGTACATTCAGAAGAGCCCGTTCCATTTGCATCTGTTCAGTTTTATAAAACCAAATTTGCAAAACTGAGTGACTCTGCAGGAAATTTTCTATTTGTACTCGAAAAATGGCCATCAGATAGTTTATGGATTAGTTATGCGGGCTTCGAAGACAGTTATCTCCATTTGGATACCAGCAGGTCTGAAATCTCCCTCATCATTAAGATGGAGAGAAAGAAAAATGTAAAAGAAGTTGTTGTTAAGAGCAAGCTAGGAAGAGGCCTCATCCTTTGGAGAAAAATCATCAAAAACAAACCCATCAATGACCGTGGTAGATTTGATAATTACAGCTATGAGCTTTACAATAAATTAGAGATCGACCTCAATAATGTGAATGTTCAAAAAATGCAAAAAGGACTGCTTCCTCCGAAACCATTTAAGTTCATTCTCAACAGTGTTGATTCAACCAGTGAGGAAGCCCCCATCCTACCCATATATTTGATTGAAACGATTTCGGATTATTTCAAACAAACGAATCCTTATAAAACTCGAGAAGTAATCAAGGCAAGTAAAACAATCGGATTCAATAATGAAAGTTTCTCTAGACTTACTGGTGGCATGTATCAAAACATCAATGTCTACAAGAATTTCATACCCATTTTCCAGCGCGACTATGTGAGCCCTATCAGTGACGACGGGGACAATTATTACCATTATAAAGTTCCAGATACACAATTCATAGCCGGTAAAAGATACTTTCACTTTGTATTCACGCCTAAGAGAAGCGGAGAGAATACCTTTCAAGGAGATGCATGGATTGCTGACTCCAGTTTCGCAGTACAGAAAATGAATCTCTTGGTATCACCCGGATCCAATATCAATTTTGTCGATAAGTTAAGCTTGGTACAAGAATACCAACTGATCAATGACAGTATTTGGTTTTTATCCAAGGATAAATTTGTAGCAAATATCAATTTAACAAGCAAGAATAATCTTAGTCTTATTGGCAGGAAAACTACGTTTTATAAGAATGTGATCATTAATAAAGATTCATTACCTACTGCACTTAACAATCAAATGTTAGAAGACGGGAGAAGAGAAATCATAGAAGTACGAGAAGGTGCAGGATCAAAAACGGATAGCTTTTGGAATGAGAACAGACATCAGTCATTGAATAAAAATGAGACGAATTTTTATAAAATGGCAGACAGCATCTTGAAAACACCTCAATATGTTAATTATAGAGAGTGGATGTATTTTATTGGCACGGGATATCGCTATCTCGGAAATTATGAGATTGGACCTTGGATGAACTGGATCAGCTCTAACCAACATGAGGGATTTAGAATGAGATTTGATCTGGGAACGAATTATCATTTCAATAAGAATATTTATTTGGGATCTTATTTAGCTTATGGAACAAAAGACAGAAAAGTAAAAGGCAAAGCGGAAGTCTTGTATATGATCGGAAAAAATCCCAGGAGCAGTATAAGATTCATCTTCAAGAATGATATGGACTATGGCCAAACTTACTATGACGAGATAGGATATGACAATTTATTTGCAATGATTTTTAGAAAGTCGCAGGTGCCATTGAAACTTATCAAAATCAAACAAACCAAACTGGAATATTTCAAAGAATGGAAATCTGGCTTCTCTTTCACTGCAAATATTTGGCACAAAAAATATACTCCTATACTGAATTTACCAACAGCAGCTGAAATGATGACAAATCCAATGAGCGATAATTTTCAAGATTTTCAACTCAATTTCAAGCTGCGTTTTGCATACTTAGAAAAATTCTTACAAGATGATTTTTTCAGAAGAAGTTTAGGGAGCGACTACCCCGTGGTTGAATTACAATATACAAAGGGCTTAAAGGGTATTGCACAAAGCAATTACAATTATTCAAAAGTTACCTTTAGCATCAGTGATTATTTAAAAGTTCCACCTGCAGGAAGTGTGTATTACAATGCATATGCAGGTAAAATCATAGGTACACTTCCTTACATGCTATTATCTATGGCCCCTGGAAATGAAATATACTATTACAATAAATATGCATTCAATACGATGAACAGATATGAATATCTGTTTGATACCTATGCAGGACTTAATCTTGAACACAATATTGGAAATGGAATATTCAGATTGATTCCAATCAATAAAAAATTAAAATTCCGTCAATTCTGGAATGCGAAAATGTTATGGGGTGGTTTGAGTGCTGAAAACAAAAATCTCAATTTGAAAAATTTTTCCAACTTCACCACACTGGATAATAAAACATTCATGGAAGTAGGAACTGGCGTTGATAATATCTTCAGGTTTTTCAGAATAGATTTTACCTGGCGAGTTCTTCCAAGACCACTACCTTCGGAAGCATATAGAAGGTTTGGAATCTATGGTAGTTTCAGATTTACTTTTTAGCATATGCATCACAGGCTGAGACGATGATGTCGCAGGCTGCATGGATATCTTCCTCAGCAATCATCAATGGTGGTGCTAACCTCATACATTCAGGAGCGAATAAAAACCAATCTGTAAAAACTCCTCTATGAATGCAGTCATCAATGATGGATTTATTGATATCCCATGAATCAAACTCAATGGTCATGAGCAATCCGGAAGATCTAAAGGCCTTGATGAGAGGGTGACTCAATTTATTTTCAAATATTTTTCGCTTTTGCTCTATTTGAGGTATCAACTGACTACCCAACAGAAATCTAAAAGCAGCCAGTCCAGCAGCACAACATACAGGGTGTCCTCCAAAAGTAGAAATATGCCCTAGCACGGGATTGTTCGTGAAAGTGTTCATCAATGAACGTTCGGCAACAAAAGCGCCCAGAGGCATTCCTCCGCCAAGTGCTTTCCCAAGTAGCAATATATCGGGAACAATATCAAATTGCTCAAATGCAAAAAGAGAACCAGTTCTACCAAAGCCTGTTTGAATTTCATCGAGGATCATCAACACTCCTTTTTCGCTGCATTTTTTTCTGATTGCCTGCAGCCATTCAATGCTTGGAACAAGTACACCTTTTTCTGCTTGCACTGGTTCAAGTATGATGCATGCCATGTCTTCATCAATCAGATCAATTGCTTCCATGCTGTTATAAGATGCATGTATGATGCCGGGCAACAATGGTCGAAAAGCGTTGCGCCAGTATTCACTTCCCATCACACTCAATGCTCCTTGTGTGGAACCATGGTAAGCATGATGGAAGGCCATAATATTTGTTCTTCCTGTTGCTCTTTTTGCCAATTTCATTGCACCTTCTGTTGCCTCTGCTCCAGAATTGGTAAAATAAACACAGTTCAAATTTTCAGGCAAATGAGCAATCAGTTCAGTTGCATATTCAACCTGTGGCGATTCAATCAATTCTCCATACACCATGATATGCATGTACTTTTCGATCTGTACTTTAACTGCCTCAACAACTAGAGGATTAGTATGCCCGATATTGCTTACACTGATTCCACTGATAAGATCAATATATTCTTTACCTTGAACATCCCACATCCTAACCCCAGAAGCCTTCACCATTTCAAGGGCCAAGGGAGCATCAGAAGTTTGAGCTACATGTCTTAAAAAAAGTTCCCGTTGATTCATTGGTGCGAAGTTCAGCATTATGAAATAACTTTAAGAAAAAAAGATGCCAGTTATTTTACCTGTAAATCAAGTACACCCAAAATTTGGAAATAATCATTTCATCGCACCCAATGCAACCATTGTTGGAGATGTTGTTGCAGGCGATGATTGCAGTTTTTGGTTCAATGCGGTTGTAAGAGGTGATGTAAACTATATAAAAATGGGGAATAAAGTCAATGTACAGGACAATGCAGTGATTCATGGAACGTACGAAAAAAATCCAACCAACATAGGAAACAACGTGAGCATTGGTCATAATGCCATTGTACACGGCTGTACCATTCACGATAATGTTTTAATAGGTATGGGGGCCATTGTAATGGACCAAGTTGTAGTTGGCAGCAACTCGATCATTGCAGCTGGTGCAGTTGTATTGGAGGGTACACAGATACCAGAAGGTTGTATTTACGCTGGGGTGCCTGCCAAAAAAGTAAAAGATATTACACCTGATAAAATCAAAGGAGAAATTGAACGCATTGCCAATAATTATGTGAAATACAGCAGCTGGTTTAAATAAATTATTCCCAGTCGTTTTCTTTGATCGAATCCAAAATAGTACAGTAATTTATATATCGGTCTTCACTGATAACGCCTTCAGATACCGCATCCTTTATTGCACATGATGGTTCATTGATGTGCATACAATTGTTGTATTGGCATTCATTCATTAAGGCGCGCATTTCTGGAAAATAATGTGCGAGTTCATTTCGCGGTATATCTGCAATCGCAAACTCACGCATACCAGGTGTGTCGATAATTTGTCCACCGAAGGGAAGATCATACATTTCAGCAAAGGTTGTGGTATGCATCCCTTTGCCGCTCCAACTGCTTACTTCACTTGTTCTAATTTGACTACCTCCGAATATATGATTGATCAAACTGGATTTTCCCACACCAGAATGACCACTCATCAATGAAATTTTATTATTCAATACCTGCTTTAATGCTTCCAATCCCTTTTCCTGGTGAATGGATGTCAGTAAAACTTTATAACCAATGCTTTCATAGATCTCTTTTCTATGTTCAAAGAGTTGTTGATCTTTTTCTTTGTAAATATCCGCCTTGTTGAAAACAATCACAGCAGGGATATGAAATGCTTCAGAGGTCACTAAAAACCGATCTATGAATCCAGTGGAGGTTTTTGGATCTTTGATAGTAGCAATCAATACAGACTGGTCGATATTGGATGCAATGATATGATGCATGCGTCTGTTGGAAGGAGATATTCGATTTACATAATTTCTCCTTGGATAAAGATCAACAATGATGGCATCTTCTTCTTGGTCACCCTCTAACTCAAAGGATACATGATCACCAACAGCTATTGGATTGGTTGATGTGATATCATCTATTTTAAACCTTCCTTTTAACCTGGCATTGTAAAATTGTTCATTTTCCGCTTTAAGGACATACCAGCTTCCGGTTGATTTGTATACAGTTGCTTTCAAATTGAAATCAATTAACTTAAATATTTTGCAACGATCGGCACTCTCCTCCCAACACCAAATGCTTTTGTGCTTACACGAATAATTGGACAAAATTGATTTCGTTTATACTCGTTTGCATTGACCATTCGAAGTGTTTTCTTTACCAATGCCTCATCAAAACCGGCAGAAATGATTTCAGCAGGCCCTTTTCTTCTTTCAATATAGAGGTATAAAATTCTATCCAGCACATCGTAATCTGGTAAACTATCACTGTCTTTTTGATTTGGTCTTAACTCAGCTGATGGTTCTTTCTCTATGATGTTCAAAGGAATTATCTCCTTTGAAATGTTGATGTACTTTGCCAACGCATAGACTTGTGTTTTATACAAATCACCTAATACACTGAGTCCGCCTGCCATATCACCATAGAGCGTTCCATATCCTGTTGCCAATTCACTTTTATTGGATGTGTTCAACAACACATATCCAAATTTATTGGCCAGCGCCATTAACAAGTTTCCGCGCGACCTGCTTTGAATATTTTCTTCTGCTATACCAAATGGTGTTCCGTTGAAGAGTGGATCTAATGTTTGTATAAAGCTGTTATAGACATCTTTAATGGGCAGCACATGATAAGGATTCCCCAATCGTTCACTCAATAATTGCGCATCTTGAACGGAATGGGATGTTGAATACTCAGAAGGCATTAGAATAGCTGTTACATTTTCTTTGC
>CAYFLQ010000070.1:0-6958 GCA_964344065.1 uncultured Sphingobacterium sp.
GAAGAAAAGGGGAAAGGGAAGAAAAAAGAAATCATTGAACACTATTTATTATTAACCGATATTAAATCAACCATTGTAAAACTGATATTTAAATAATAGAACATTAAATTGTAGCATATGGCCAGTATTAATTTGATCGAGTCGTTTCAGGATTTTAAAGATGCGGAAAACATCGATCGTCCCACGCTCATGAAAGTTTTGGAAGATGTATTCAAAACATTGCTTCGCAAGAAGTACGGATCTGATGATAGTTTCGACGTAATCGTAAATACAGAGAAGGGTGACCTTGAAATTGTTCGTCACAGAATGATTGTGGAAGACGGAAAATTGGAGAATCCATTGATGGAAATTGAATACAGTGATGCAGTAAAAATTGAACCGGATTTTGAAGTGGGTGAGGAATTGTATGAAGAAGTAGACATACAAGATTTTGGTCGCCGTGCCATTCTTGCTGCTAAGCAAACCCTTGCCAGCAGAATTGGCGATTTGAAAAAGAATGCGCTTGTAAAAAAATATGGTGATCGCGTTGGAGATATCATCAGTGCTGAAGTATATCAAGTGTGGAAGAAAGAAGTGTTGTTGATTGATGAAGATGGAAATGAATTGATCCTTCCAAAATCAGAGCAAATTCCATCCGATTATTTTAAGAAAGGGGAAAGCATCCGCTCAGTGATCAAAAAAGTGGAGCTAAAAAACAATGCTCCAGTGATCATTTTGTCTAGAACGCATCCTTCCTTCCTTGCTAAATTGCTCGAAATTGAAGTGCCTGAAATTTTTGATGGATTGATTGTTATCAGAAAGATTGTTCGCGAACCAGGCGAGCGTGCGAAAGTGGCTGTAGAAAGTTATGACGATCGCATCGATCCGGTTGGAGCATGCGTAGGTATGAAAGGAAGCCGTATTCATGGCATCGTTCGTGAATTGAAAAACGAAAACATCGACGTGATTAATTTCACCAATAATATTCAATTGTTGATTCAGCGTTCTTTGACGCCTGCGAAAATTACCCGCATGACGATTGACAATGAAGGGAAGCGTGCTGAAGTGTTTGTTTCGCCTGATCAGGTTTCACTGGCCATCGGTAAGCGTGGTGTGAATATCAAACTTGCTGAAGATCTTACTGGTTTTGATATCGATGTATACAGAGACAATGAAGGTGAAATGGCTGAATACGATATCGACTTGGATGAATTCAGTGATGAAATTGAAACTTGGATCATTGAAGAATTGAAGCGCATTGGATGTGATACGGCAAGAAGTGTATTGGATCTTACTGCAACTGAATTGGAGCGCAGAACAGATCTAGAAAAAGAAACCATTGATGAGGTTCGTGAAATTCTGAGAGCAGAATTCGAAAAGGACTAATCATTGGATCAATCATCGTTAGAAAAAAAAGCTGAAGGAGGATAAATGTCAGAATCAAATACACCCAGGTTAATGGCCGCGGCCAAGGAGTTCAACATCGGTAAAGACACGTTGGTTGACTTCCTTGTTGGGAAAGGATTTAGTAAAGATGATTTAAAGCCAACGTCTAAACTGACGGAGGATATGTATCATTCTTTGCAACAGGAATTCTCTTCCGACAAAGCTGCCAAAGCAAAAAGCGATGCCATCGAAATACCTAAAGGTGCCGCTGCTGAAGCAAAAAAGAAAAAAGACGAAGAGGAAATTGTTTTCAAAAAAGAGACAAAGAAAAAAGCAGAGACTCCAAAACCAGCAGAACCTGCTGTAGAAAAAGTAAAGATTGAAGCGCCGGAACTCGACGGTCCAAAGGTTCTAGATAAAATCAATCTTGAAGCCCTAGATACCACTACTCGTCCAAAGAAAACTTCTAAGAAAAAAGCTGCTCCTGAACCACCAGTTGTTGAACCTGTAAAAGAAGAAGTCCAACCTGTTGAACCAGAAGTAAAGCCAGCTGTAGAACCAGAGATCGAGCGTGTCAAAATTGAAGCACCTGAATTGGAAGGTCCAAAAATCATTGGTAAGATTGAACTGGCACCTGAAACAGAAGATAAAAGTCAGCATGCTGATGAAAGAAGAAAACGCAAGCGCATTCCAATTGAGAAGAAAGAAGCAGAACGTCCGAAGCCATCCATTCAAAAAGGTGGTGGAGGTGCTCCGCAAAGAAGTGGTGGACCACGTTCAGGTGGACCACGTGTTTTCAAGAAAACGGAGGTAAAAGAAATCGACGAAAAAGAAATTCAAAATAAAATCAAGGAAACACAAGCCAAGCTCTCTGGTGGCGGTGGTTCCAAACCCAAAGTTACCAAATCAAAACTTCGTCGCTTGAAGCGCGAAGAAATGGAGGCAGGTGCAGAAGATGCCGAAGCAGGCAACAAGGTACAGGTTACTGAGTTCATCAGTGTAAGTGAATTGGCAAGTTTATTGGATGTAAACTTTGCTGAAATCATCAGCAAATGTATGAGCTTGGGTATCATGGTTTCTATCAACCAACGTCTCGATGCAGAAGTAATTGAATTGGTTGCAGGTGAATTCGGATATGAAGTTGAGTTCATCGATATGGAGAAACAAATGGAAATGGAAGAAGAGGAAGAAGAAGATGAAGCAGAAGATCTTTCACCACGTGCTCCGATTGTAACCATCATGGGACACGTTGACCATGGTAAAACATCATTGCTTGACTATATCAGAAATGCAAATGTAGTAGCAGGTGAAGCGGGAGGTATTACACAACACATTGGTGCTTACCATGTGGATCTTCCTTCCGGCAAATCCATCACCTTCTTAGATACTCCAGGTCACGAAGCGTTCACCGCCATGCGTGCCCGTGGTGCCAAAGTAACAGACCTTGCAGTCATTGTTATTGCTGCTGATGATGCGGTCATGCCACAAACCAAAGAAGCCATCAGCCATGCTCAGGCAGCTGGTGTGCCTATGATTTTTGCTATCAATAAGATCGATAAAGACGGAGCCAACTCACAAAAAATATATGAGCAACTTTCCCAAATGAATATTTTGGTGGAAGAGTGGGGTGGTAAATTCCAAAGCCAGGAAATTGCTGCTAAATCTGGATTGAACGTTGACAAGCTATTGGAGAAAATTCTTCTGGAAGCTGAATTGCTCAACCTCAAAGCCAATCCAGATAAAGAAGCCAATGGAACGGTGATTGAAGCAACCCTTGATAAGGGTAGAGGATATGTAGCAACCATCCTTGTACAAAATGGAACCTTGCATCAGGGCGACTTGGTGGTAAGTGGACAATATTATGGTAGAGTGAAGGCAATGATGAACGAGCGCAACAACCGTGTGGATGTAATTCCTCCATCATCTCCTGTATTGATCCTTGGTTTAAACGGAGCACCGCAAGCAGGTGAGAAATTCAAGGTGTATGAAGACGAGTCTGAAGCAAAAGATATTGCCAACCGAAGAGCTCAGATCATGCGTGAACAAGGCATCAGAACCAAGAAACACATTACGTTGGATGAAATCGGTCGTCGACTTGCACTTGGAAACTTCAAGGAACTCAATATCATCATCAAAGGTGACGTGGATGGTTCTGTAGAAGCGTTGAGTGATTCTTTGCAAAAACTTTCTACGCAGGAAGTTGCCATCAAAGTGGTACACAAGGCTGTTGGTCAAATTACCGAAAGCGATGTATTGTTGGCAACGGCTTCCGATGCCATCATTGTTGGTTTCAATGTTCGTCCTTCTATCCAAGCAAATAAAATTGCAGAAAAAGAAGGTGTGCAAATCAAATTGTATTCTATCATCTACAATGCAATTGAAGAAATCAAGAGTGCAATGGAAGGAATGTTGGAGCCAAAAATCGAAGAGAAAATTGTGGCCAACGTTGAAATCAGAGAAGTATACAAATTTGATAAAGCAACCGTTGCAGGTTGTTATGTATTGGATGGAAAAATCAGCCGAAACAACAAAATTCGCGTTATCCGCGACGGTATCGTTGAATATCCTAAAGGAGAGGGACAAAGTGCTGAACTGGGCAGCTTGAAGCGATTCAAGGATGATGCAAAAGATGTATCAGCAGGTATGGAGTGCGGTTTGACAGTGAAAAATTACAATGATATCAAGGTGGGAGATGTCATTGAGGCGTTTGAAGAGACTGAAGTAAAGAGAACATTATAATTAAGAAAAGTTTAAGTGTCTTGTTATCGATTTATACATGATTTCAAGCTACTTTGAGAAGCAACTTATACCATGAAAAAATTGCTTGTATTTGCTTTGATGATTTTCGCAGGTGTATCTCTGCGTGCACAAACTGCCAAATTACTGGCGGATAAAATTGTTGCAATTGTTGGAGATAAAATTGTGCTCAGAAGTGACTTGATCAATTATATCGATGACATGAAGCGTCAAGGCAATGAAGTGCCCCCCAATGCTGAATGTGTATTGTTGGAAAAGATGATGCAAGACAAGGCATTGATCCTGCAGGCTGAGAAAGATTCACTTCCTGTATCTGATGAAGAAATCGAAGCCGAGTTGGATCAGCGTGTTCGTTATTTTATCATGCAATACGGCGGAAAAGAAGCATTTGAGCAGATTGCAGGCAGAACCATTTATCAGGTAAAAGAAGATTTTAGAAAAAGTATCAAAGAAGGCAAGCTGGCAAAAGACATGCGTGCAAAGATCATTGAGAATGTAAAGATTACACCCAATGAAGTGAGGGACTATTATCAGAAAATTCCAAAAGACAGTCTACCTTTTTATGAAACCGAATTGGTGATCGGACAAATTGTTGTCAATCCCAAGGCTGGTAGAGAGTTAGAGAAGTTTGCACAGGATGAATTAGCAGATTACAGAAAGCAGATCGAAGCTGGTCAGAAAACTTTTGAAACCATGGCACGTTTGTATTCAGAAGATCCTGGCAGCAAACAAAACGGTGGAAGATACGAGATCAATAAAAATGAAAAAACCTGGGATCCTGATTTTAAGAATGCAGCATTCAGATTGAAGGAAGGTCAGATTTCACCAATCATTAAATCTAAATTTGGCTATCATATCATTCAAATGATCAGCAGAAATGGAGATGATGCTGTCATCAGACATATTCTTCGTGTTCCTCAAGTATTAGATGAAGACATCGATGTGTCAAAAGCCAAGTTGGATTCCATTCGCTCAAAACTCATTGCTGGCACCCTATCCTTTGGAGAGGCGGTTGATAAATTCAGTGACGATCAGAACAGCAAGTTTACAGCAGGAATCATCACCGGACAAAGCGGCAATTATATCACCATTGATGAGCTTGACAAGGATCTGGTTCCTTACTTGGATAAACTCAAAGTTGGCGAATTCTCTCAACCCATGGTTTTCAAAGGCGAACAGGATAAAACGGCTGTGCGCATTGTGAACCTTCAAAGCAAGACTGAGCCCCACAGAGAGAATCTCCGTGATGATTATGATAAAATCGCACAAAGGGCCTTGGCTGAGAAGAAGGAAAAGTTGGTTGACAAATGGTTTGCCGAGAAGCTTCCAAATTTCTACGTGATGGTGGACAAGGATTATCAGCAATGTGAATCCATTCAAAAGCAGTTCCCCAATTTTGTAAGCAAGTAAAAACCTGTTTATTAATTTCGGGGTCTATTTAATTAAGTGTAATTTTACTGTCTTCACCAGTATATGAGTGATCCCATCAAACACGAGTGCGGACTCGCATACATCAGGCTTCTTAAGCCATTCTCTTATTACCAGCAAAAAAAGGGTACGGCACTTTATGGTCTAAACAAACTCTATCTATTGATGGAGAAACAGCACAATCGTGGTCAGGATGGAGCTGGAATAGCCTCAGTTAAATTAAATGCTGAGCCAGGTTATCCATTCATGCATCGTCTTCGCAGTGTAGCTACACAAGCCATTGCTGATATTTTTGCTCAAGTTGGTAAAGAAATCAAAGAGTTGGAACAACTTCAGCCCGATATCCGTAAACATCCTGGGTTGATGAAGGGGCATTTAAATTTTATGGGGGAGTTGCTGCTGGGGCATCTTCGCTATGGTACCCAAGGGAAAAACAATGCAGAGTTTTGTCATCCATTTATAAAAAGAGATATCATTCCTGCAAGAAATCTTGCATTGGCAGGAAACTTTAATTTAGTGAACACCGATGAATTGTTTGGATTGGTCAACATCAATCCAGGTGATTTTCAAAAACAAAGTGACTTGGCTGCGATGATGGAGGTGGTTCATCATTTTATCGTGAGAGAAGATGAATCAAACCCCGGATCACTTTCTCTTTCATCTGTATTAAAAAAAGCATTCAAGCATTTTGATGGTGGCTATCATGTAAGTGGATTGCTTGGCAATGGTGATTCCTTTGTGATAAGAGATCCACATGGTATTCGTCCTTCATATTATTACATCAGCAATGAAGTTATTGTAGCAGCTTCTGAAAGAGCTGCCATTCGCACCAGTTTTCATGTTGGGGAGAATGAAGTGAAAGAATTGATGCCCGGACAGGCATTGATCGTTTCAAGTGATGGAAGCTATGTTGTTGAACAAATCCTTGAGCCAAAAGAACGCAGGGCATGTTCTTTCGAAAGAATTTATTTTTCAAGAGGAAGTGACGAAAAAATATACAGAGAACGCATCGGATTGGGATATCGCCTGAGTGATAATGTGCTCAAAGCAATCAACAATGATTTAAAACATACCATCTTTTCATTTATCCCTAATACTGCAGAAGTTGCTTTCTATGGCTTGCTAAAAGGGATGGAAGATTTTCTCAATCAAATCAAAGTACAGCGCATCATGGCCTGGGGTAAAGATTTTGATGAGGAAAAACTTGCTGAAATGGTGAATCGAAAAATCAGAGTTGAAAAAATTACTACCAAGGATGTGAAGATGCGCACCTTTATTACCGAAGATGCCAGCCGATCTGAAATGGTTCAACACGTATACGATATTACCTACGGTACAGTTGAAAAAGGCGTCGATACACTTGTGGTCATTGATGACTCTATTGTACGTGGAACAACTTTGAAAGAAA
>CAYFLQ010000071.1:0-6893 GCA_964344065.1 uncultured Sphingobacterium sp.
CGGCTTCGGTATTTTCAGGGTCCAAGGCAATCACCTTTTTGAATCGTTCGATGGCTTTTTCATTTTGTCCAGAAATGAGTCCGCCGTATCCCAACATGAACTGGGCAAATACATTGTCCGGGTTTTTCTCGGCTACTTTCCTGATATTCATGATGCCCTCCATGGGGGCGCCCTCTGCACCAAAAAAGAATGTACTTCCTTGTCCTATGATGGTTGAATCGTTGTTGGGATTCAGAACCAAAGATTTTTTAAAGAGCTCGTTTGCCTGATTGGCCATCCAAGATTTGAGTGCAGGGTCTGAGATACCCCTGAGCTCCTCCAACATTGAATGGGCGGCAAAGTTCAGGCTTTTTTCAGAATTCTCCAATTTAGCTTTCTCTCCCAGGTAATAGATATATGGAGTAAAGGCATGGGCACTATCCCTCCAAAAATTGGAGAGTGACTGGAAATTTTGTTGTTTTTGGCTGACCAGATCACCTCTGGTGATCGCATCCTCCAGCGAAGTCAGGTATGCGGATTGAGAGGGGGTCAGCTCTTTCTTTAAGCCTGAGATGTATTGGGTTATATCAAAGGTTGAATTGATAACAGGTTTCGGTTCTGAGGAGGAGGTTTCCTTGTGGACATGAGGAGGAGTGAATTGGCCAAATACAAACAAGGAAAACAATATCACTGCGCCTGCGGTAATTGCATACCACTGCTGTTTTCTGAGCATTCAATAAATTTTGTGCAAAGTTAGCTGCTAGTTCATTTCATCGGCACCTTCATCTTTGATAACGGTGTCAATTCCGAGTTTTTTAACTTCTTGCATGAACTCTTTTGCTGGCTTAAATGCGGGAATAAAATGTTCTGGAATCTGTACAGCTGTATTGCGTTTGATATTTCTACCAATTTTTGCTGCACGCTTTTTGGTAATAAATGATCCGAATCCTCTTACATAAATGTTTTCACCTTTTGCAAGAGAAGATTTGATTTCCTTGAACATGGTTTCAAGTGTAACCAATACATCCACTTTCGGGATGTTTGTTTTTTCAGAAATTTTATTGATCAAATCAGCTTTTCTCATAAAGTATCTTAGTTTTGGCTATGTTGGTTTATAAAAGTCAGAGTACTCAAAACTCGCTCATTATCAACCGATAACAACGAATCATATGTACTGCTTTCTTAAAGTTGGGTTATTTTTTTCTTTCTACCAAAAAAATAGACATATAAGTGGTTGAAAAACAACTGAAAACGTGGTTTAGGCGGTCCCTTTTGAGGTGGAATTCGGATAAAAATGACCGGAAAATGCCTTGGAAAGGGATATCTGATCCTTATAAAATATGGCTCAGTGAAATTATGCTGCAGCAAACCAGGGTAGAGCAGGGAATGGGTTACTATAATAGGTTCATAGAACGGTTTCCTACAGTCCATTCATTAGCACAATCGCCTGAAAATCAAGTTTTTAAATTATGGGAAGGGTTGGGTTATTATTCTCGATGCCGTAATTTAATCGCAACGGCAAAAAAAGTGAGTTTAGAGCTTCGTGGCCGGTTCCCAGACACCCTGGAGGGTCTACTTTCTCTGAAAGGAGTTGGTCCTTATACCGCCGCAGCTATAGGATCTTTTGCCTTCGGACTCCCTCATGCGGTGGTTGACGGAAATGTGATCAGGGTCATCAGCAGATTTATGGGGATCACAGCTCCAACGGATCAGTCTGAAGTCAAAAAAAAGCTGGCTTTGCTGGCTCAGGAGTTATTAGATGAAAAAAATCCAGCCGTCTACAATCAGTCGATCATGGATTTTGGTGCAGTGGTTTGCAGGCCTCAACAGCCTCGGTGTAATGATTGCCCTTTGCAGAAAAAATGTATTGCTTATGCAAAAGGCATCCAGTCTTCTCTGCCAAGAAAATCAAAAAAGGTAGCATCTCAGATGCGCTATCTGTATTACCTCATACTGGAGCACAAGGGAAAACAATTGGTGCGAAAGCGAGGGGAAAAAGACATTTGGAAGGATTTATATGAATTTGTTTTAATGGAGAGAGATGAAGCGCAGGAAACACCATTTCTTCTGCAGTTGTCCAACTGGGGATTCAAATCAACCCATCTTAAGCAGCAAGTGGTTGATATTTCAGAGGAAATCATCCATCAGTTAACACACCGGAAAATTCATTGTAGGCTGGTACATATAAAAATTGAAACACCCGTTCAACTGGAAGGGTACGAATGGAAATCAAAAAATACTATTCGTCAACTTCCATTCCCTAGGTTGATCACCAGATACCTGGGCTGGTAGCAACACTTTTCATCCCTTTCATTTTATGTATTTTTGATGTGATGATTGTATTGACGATTTTATTGTTGGCTTCCATCTTGATGCTGTTCATGAATGCAGGGGCAGAGATTGCTTTTTTTTCACTTGGATATAAAGATTTAGGAAACCTTAAATCCAAACAATATCCTGCCGCTGAGAGAATTGTACAATTACTACAAGAACCACGTTTGTTGCTTTCATCATTGTTGGTTGGGAACATCGTTTTTAGGTTGCTCATCATTTTATTATGTAATTATCTGATTACTGATAAATTTTTGCCAGAGGTTTCTGAATTCTTTTTGTTTTTAATTAGATTGATGGCAGCTGTTGTTGTATTGATATTGTTTGGGGAGATCCTTCCAAAAGTATGGGCGTCCAATAACAATATTCGATTTGCATCGTATGCCTCCAATTTTGTTTGGATCAATTTCATCTTGTTTAGACGAATTGGAAAATGGATGAATGGCATGTCTGAACATGTAGAAGACGCACTTGGCAAGAATGATGATGTGCAATCGAGATTAGAACAAATTGATCAAGCCATCAGTTTAGGAACGGAAGAGGGAGCTTCAGAAGAAGAAAAAAATCTATTGAAAGGAATTGCTCAGTTTGGCAATGTCACTGTGCGACGCGCTATGAAAAGCCGTCTTGATGTACAAGGAATAGAGGAAAAAACAACTTTCACTGAACTCAAGAAAAAAGTAGAAGAACAACAGTATTCAAGGTTTCCGGTTTATCGCGATAGCCTTGATCAGATAACAGGAATGCTGCATTCGAAGGATTTATTGCCTCATCTTGACAAAGGAGATGAGTTTCATTGGAAAGGACTTATTCGTTCTGCATTCTTCATTCATGAACAGATGTTGGTCGAAGATCTTTTGAGGGAATTCCAACTGAAACGAACACATTTTGCCATTGTAGTGGATGAATTTGGCGGAACAGACGGCATTATTACGTTGGAAGATATCTTGGAAGAGATTGTCGGAGAAATCAGAGACGAATACGATGATGAAGAGTCTGTAAACATCAGGATCGATGAGTATAATTATATTTTTGAGGGGAAAATCATGATCAATGAAGCTTGTAAGATCATGAATCTTCCTAGCAGGGTATTTGACCCAGTTCGAGGTGAGAGTGAAACCATAGCAGGATTGGTTTTAGAACTCGCGGGAGAGATCCCTAAGTTGAATCAGGTTGTGGTTGCACATGATTTTAGTTTTACAGTTTTGGAAGTCGCAATGAATAGAATACAAAAAGTGAAGATCACCATTTCTACTCCCCAAAACTGATCCATGAGAACCTATTCAAGTTTTTTACTTTCCATTTCTTTTTTACTTTTTGTTTCTTGTAATAGTGAGTTTACACCCAGACCCAAAGGGTATTTCAAGATTGATTTTCCTGAGCGAGCTTATCAAATATTTGATGAGTCTGGCTATCCATACAGTTTTGAATTTCCATCCTATGCAACGATATCTAAAAATACTGATGCAGCAGATGGTCAACCATATTGGTTGAACGTTGATTTCAAGGGTTTCAACGGAAAAATATATTTAAGTTATAAAACCATTGATGGTTATTCTACTTATAAAGTGAAGCATGGGGATACATATAAAGACTCATTGGTTAAAAACAGTTTTGAAAAACTTCGGGATGAAGCTTTTAGTTTAACGTACAAGCATACTGTGAAAGCCTCTGGAATTGCCGATTCATTTTTTAGATCCAAACCAGGATATGCGGGCATGTATTTCTATGTGGAAGGTAATGCTGCTACTTCAAAACAGTTTTTTATTACAGATTCTGTGCATCATTTTTTGAGAGGTGCTCTTTATTTTGATGCAACGCCTAATGAGGATTCTATTAAAATCGTGAGCGATTTTTTAGAGGCAGATGTTAAGCATCTGATTTCTACACTTAAATGGCGATAGTACTGGAAACTTTTTTCATCTCCATCTCAATCTCATTATTGCATAGATTTCCTATACTTCCTTCGTGGGTATGTTTCAATGATTGAGTGGAATCAAATTCAAAAGTTCCTTCATTGATCATATTGCCAACTTGTGTATATGCGTCTCTGAATGGAATGCCTTTGTTTACCAATTCGTTTACCTTCTCTACGCTGAACAGGTAAGTGTATTTCTTGTCTTGAAGTATTTTCTTATTGACCGACAATGCGCTTAACATGAGATGCATCATTTCAATACATTGGCGGAGTGATTGGATAGCAGGGAATATGATCTCTTTGGTCAATTGCATTTCTCTGTGATAACCAGCAGGAAGATTATTGGTCAGCAGTGTCAATTCATTGGGAGCAGCTTGAATTCGATTGCATTTTCCACGAATCAATTCAAACACATCAGGATTTTTTTTATGTGGCATGATGCTGCTGCCAGTGGTCAATTCCTCTGGAAATGATATGAATCCAAAATTTTGATTCAGATACAAACAATTGTCCATTGCAAGTTTACTCAGTGTGGATGCTATGGACGCAATGGCCATTGCAACAATCTTCTCAGTTTTTCCTCTGCTCATTTGTGCATATACTGAGTTGTAGTTGAGTGACTGAAATTGTAACAATTCGGTAGTTCTTTTTCTATTGAGGGGGAATGATGATCCATAGCCTGCACCACTTCCCAGAGGGTTTTTATTGGTGATGTGAAAGGCCGCTGATAATAACTCCATGTCATCCACCAGACTTTCTGCATATGCACCAAGCCATAACCCAATAGAGGATGGCATGGCAATCTGAAGATGTGTATATCCGGGAATGAGATCATCTTTGTGCTGATTGCTTTTTTCAATCAGTAAATTGAAAAGTTTTAATACGTCATCTTTGATTTCAATCATCGCTGATCTCAAGTACATTTTGATATCGACTGCAACCTGGTCATTTCTGCTTCTTCCAGTATGGATCATTTTGCCTGCATCGCCTATTTCTTTGGTGAGCATCCATTCGACTTGTGAATGAACGTCTTCCATGCTTTGTTCAATCTTGAATGTTCCATCTACAATTGATGCATGGATTTTTTTAAGTGCGTTGATCGCCAACGATGCATCTTCCTTTTTCATGATTCCCTGTTCTCCAAGCATGGTAACATGCGCAATGGATCCTTCTACATCAAATTGTGCTAGCAAGATGTCAAAATCTTTGTCATTGCCAACTGTGAAATCTTCAATAAGTTTAGAAGTAGATGTATTGTCTTTTTTCCAGAGTTTCATAAATATAGGTTAAGCGGTATGATAACTTTTTGTAGCTTCTTCTAATAGTTGAATGAGGATCTCAATACCTTGTTCAATTTCTTTGATATAAATATACTCATCTGCAGTGTGACTTCTTGAGGAATCACCAGGTCCGATTTTCAATGCAGGGAAATGCATCAAAGCTTTATCGCTTGTCGTAGGCGACCCATAATGGGATAGACCCAGTTTCTTTCCAGCTTGAACAATGGGGTGATCTAAGGAAATCATCGTTGATTTAAGTCTAAAGCTTCTGGGATTGAGTTCACTGGAAGTAATTGTTTGCAACTGTTGTAGCACTTCGTCAAATGAGTATAATTCATTTACTCTTACATCAATTACAAATTTGCAATGAGCAGGTATGACATTGTGCGCCTTGTTGTCTGTTTCGATTACAGTAACCTTGGCTGTTGATTTGCCAGTTAGTGCTGAAATTTTATCAAAATGATAATTGTTGATGCTTTGAATATCATCCATGGCAATTCCAATCGCATTGATGCCTTCTTCGCGCGCAGCATGGCCCGCTTTCCCTTTTGCTAATCCATCCAATACAAGTAGGCCTCTTTCGGCAACTGCCATTTGCATGTTGGTGGGCTCTCCAACCAATGCGCCAACGATGTTGCTTCCTTGCAATTGCTGCAGAAATCCATTTTCTTGGAGCAATAGTTCTACACCATTTTTTCCAGATATCTCTTCCTCGGCAGTTGCTGCAAGTACAAAATTAACTGGCAATGCGTCTTTGGCATAAAAGTGTAAAAATGTTGCAATCAATGCTACCAGAGGTCCACCTGCATCATTACTTCCCAACCCAATGATTTTTCCATCCCTTTCAATTGGCGTGAAAGGATCTGTTGTATATCCCTTTGCAGGTTTTACAGTATCGTGATGAGAGTTAAGAAGTATAGTTGGTTTTGATGGATCAAAATATTTATTCAACGCGTAAACATTGTTCAAAAGACGATGAGTATGAATTCCTCTTTCATTTAAAAATGACTCTATCAAGTCTGCAACTTCCTTTTCCTCTCTGCTAAAAGAAGGCGTTGCAATCATTTTCTTTAAAAGATCAATTGCGTCTTGTTGTATGATATGAAGTGTTGACATGTTGATTGATTAATGAATAGTCGTACCAGACTCACCTTTGATTAATGTATCCAATTCCATTGCATCGCCGATAATGACGCTGGAAACACCAGAGGAAATGGCGGCAAATGCATTTTCTAATTTTGGAATCATCCCAGCAAAAATCGCATTTTCTGCTTTGAGTTGTTGGAATGCAGCAGTGTCTATCGAAGAAATAACAGATGACTCATCATGCACATCTCTCATTACTCCCTTTTTTTCAAAGGAGTAAATAAGTGTTGTTGGCATGA
>CAYFLQ010000072.1:0-6873 GCA_964344065.1 uncultured Sphingobacterium sp.
ATGGCGTTGGCCACTTCTTTCAACAACATGGTTTTACCCACCTTTGGTTGTGCAACAATCAATCCTCTCTGACCCTTACCCAATGGAGTAAACAGGTCCATCATCCTGGTTGAATAATTATCCTGCTTTGTAAAGAGGCTGAATTTTTCAAATGGGAACAAAGGTGTTAGATAATCAAACGGAACCCTGTCTCTTACTTCTTCAGGAAGTCTTCCGTTTACCGTATCAACCTTCAGCAGCGCAAAATATTTTTCACCTTCTTTCGGAGGACGAATGCTTCCGGTGATAGTATCGCCCGTTTTAATTCCAAATAATTTTATTTGAGACGGGGAAACATATACATCATCTGGTGATGATAAATAATTATAGTCACTGCTTCTTAAAAAACCATAACCATCTGGCATCATTTCCAACACACCCTCACCCTGAATGGCTCCATCAAACTCAACAGTAAATGCCGGTTCTTTTTTAATGAACAACTGCTTGGAGGCACTGTTGTCTTCTCCTGTTTGTCCCTCTTGCGCAGCTGGTTCTGAAGATTCTTTATTTGTTTCTTCTTGGGTTTCTGGCTGAGCGTCTTTTTGAATGGTTGGTCTGCCACGTTTAGCAGGTTTTTTCTCTGCGCCTGCTTCCGGATCATTTTCAATGATTGCCTCTTCGGTAGAGTTCGCAGTGCTTGTTTTTACGATTCTTTTCTTTTTTCCTGCCTTGTCATCTTTTGATTCGGCACCCTTTACAGCACTGTTCAATACAGCCTGTTTATCGAGAATTTTATAAATAAGTTCTTGTTTTTCAAGCTTTTTCGCACCGGTAATCTTGAGTTGCTCGGCTATGTCCAATAATTCTGGAACAAGCATGTCATTCAGCTGTAAAATGTCGTACATAAGTTTTATTTGATGATAGACCCAGGGGGTTTGATAATATGCGGGGGATAATTGTTGTGGAAATGAAGAGGTTAACGAATTAAATGTCCTCTTTGCAAGTGCAATGTTACGGTTTTTTTGCAAACCCAAAAAAAATTTAGCTCAGCCAGGGCCCTTCATTTAGTACCTTTGCAAGCGAAAAATTGGTTTATGTTCAACAAAAGGATCAAAATAAAAGAAATACTACTGCAATCACCCGGCCAAAAGGGGGTAGTAGTAATGGGATGGGTAAGAACATTCAGGAACAATCAATTCATTGCCCTCAATGATGGTTCCACCAATTTAAATCTGCAGGTTGTATTAGAGCTGGGGAAGTTTGATGAGAACACCCTGAAAAGGATCACCACCAGTGCCGCACTGAAAATCACCGGTGAGCTGGTTGCATCACAAGGAAAAGGTCAGGCAGTGGAGTTGATTGCTACAGAGCTAGAAGTGTTGGGAGATTCAGATGCCTCCACCTATCCTCTTCAACCCAAAAAACACAGTCTTGAGTTTTTAAGAGAAATAGCACATTTAAGGTTTAGAACAAATACGTTTGGTGCAGTTTTTCGCGTAAGACATTCATTGGCATTCGCTATTCATAAATTTTTTCACGAGAAAGGGTTTCTCTATTTACATACTCCAATCGTTACAGCAAGCGATGCTGAAGGTGCAGGTGAAATGTTTCGGGTAACAACCCTTCCGTTTGATAATCCACCAAGAAATGAAAAAGGTGAAATTGATTTCAAAGAAGATTTTTTCGGGAGAAGTACCAACTTAACCGTAAGTGGGCAATTAGAGGGAGAGCTTGGTGCCACTGCATTTGGTGAGATTTATACTTTTGGTCCAACGTTTCGAGCAGAGAACTCCAATACAGCAAGACACCTTGCTGAATTTTGGATGATAGAACCAGAAATGGCTTTTCATGATTTGGAAGACAACATGAATCTTGCAGAATCATTCATTAAGTATATCATTCGTTTTGCGATGGATAACAACATGGATGATTTACAATTTCTTGATCAACGTTTAGCAGAAGAAGAAAAACAACTTCCTACAGATAAAAGAAGTCCAATGGGACTCATCGACAAATTGAAATTTGTACTTGATAACGATTTTGAACGCATCACCTATACACAGGCAATAGATATTTTGTTGGATTCACCAGCATACAAAAAGAAGAAGTTCCAGTATGAAGTGAAGTGGGGCATTGATATGCAAAGTGAACACGAACGTTACCTGGTTGAAAAACATTTCAAGAAACCAGTGATTGTAACCAATTATCCAAAAGACATCAAGGCGTTTTATATGCGTCAAAACGACGATGGTAAAACGGTTGCCGCGATGGACATCCTTGCTCCAGGCATTGGAGAAATCGTTGGCGGATCACAAAGAGAAGAGCGACTCGATAAATTAACCCAGCGCATGGGAGAGATGCACATTTCTGAGGAAGAACTATGGTGGTATCTCGATACCAGAAAGTTCGGAACCGTGCCTCATGCAGGGTTTGGACTAGGTTTCGAGCGTATGGTACTGTTTGTGACCGGAATGACCAATATCAGGGATGTGATTGCCTTTCCAAGAACACCCAAAAGCGCTGAATTCTAAACTACAGGTTCAACAACTGTTTTTTTGATACACATCAGTGGAATGCTGGTATGATGAATCATTTCTCTTGTAAAGCTTTTTTCAAATAGGCTCTCAATGAATTTGTGTTTTCTGGGAAGCGTGATGATAATATCTATATTGTTCTTTCTTGCAAAATCATTGATGCCTTCGTCTATATCTTTATTTTCTATGAAGTCATATGTTGGATTCAATCCAGACAACATAGTATCAAGATTCAATGTTTCCTCAGGAGTATAACTTGTAAAGTGTTTCTTTTCAAAATCTACATTGAGTACATGCAGCTCAGCGTTGAATAAGTTTACCAATGATTTGATCGGTGAAACCGAGACGGTATCAACAACATTTCTCAAATCAGTTGAGAGCCCCACTTTTCTAATTGGCTTAAACATTGCACCAGGAGGAATGATAAAAACGGGGGTATGTATTTTCCCAATAACCGAAAGAGAGTTGCTCCCTAAAAAAAACCTTCCTGCACCTGTTACACCTCTTGTTCCCATGACTACTGCAAAAGGATTCAAAGAAGTACATAGCTTATCGACCTCTTCTGCAACATCGCCCAGTTTGCTCTCTGTATATATTTTTAGTTTACCTCCGGTAATTCTTTCAATTTGTTTTTTTGTTTCTGCCAGTTTTTCTTCACTGATTTTTTTCAATTCTTCCACTGTAATGGTTACCATTGGAACTTCTGAAAAACTGATGGGTAACTGATATACATTCAGGATCATCAAGCTTCCATTCATAACAGAAGCCAGGTCCATGGCGTATTTCAGCGCATTGTCTGCCAATGCTGAAAAGTCTGTTGGTACGATGATGAGCTTCATACGTATAATTTTCTCAAACTTAATAGCAATGAGAAAACACAGGCATGACCGTGCTCATCATTTTAAATGACCTTGGTTATGTTTTTGATGGAAGGATTCAATTCTTCTAGACACATCTTCCCTGATATCTACATAAAAAAGATTGATATCTCCGGCATGATAGTTTTTGTTTCTGTACAAAAAAGATCCTGGGAACTTTGGGTGTGTAATCCATAAAGCATTCCCTTGAACCCAAGCATTTTGTGTATGGTTATAGATTTTATTCAAATTATACAGCACGGCGCCTTTGTGAATGGATTGATCTGCCACATCTCCATTTGTTCTCCAGCTCATTGGGTTTACTACTGCAATACTTGAATCTGATTTGCTCACCCAATCACCTTCATAATCGTATCTAAATGTTCTCCAACTTACAAAGCATCCGGATTGTGAAGGGTCGCTGCATACTGGTATTGAGTTGTATTCATCTTTTTTCACCCTCATACCAATCATATATGCACACACCAATTGATTCATCAAAGGTTTTCCATCAAAAAATTCTTTTACCAATCTTGTTGAATGTGTTGTGCCTTGGCTATGAGATGCAATGATGATGGGTCTTCCATTGTTTTCATGTTCGAGGTAATATTGAAATGCTTTCTTAATGTCCTCGTATGCAAGGTTGAAAGCAGCATATAGTTTTGTGCTGTCCTGTTCTCCATACATTTTAATATGGGCTTGTCTGTATCTTGGAGCGAATACTCTTGCTCTTTCATTGAAAACAGAGGCTTGGTAGAGAACTGGTGAATAGTCCGTTTTGTAATTCAGGGTTGCATCATCGATTTCGGCATTGGGTTTTCCTTCAGGCATATCTCCTGTATAGGTTGTAGGGTGGAGATAAAAAACATCCACTTCTTTAGGTTTTTCTCCCTTGTTGAGTAAGAGGGGTATGGTATCAGATGGATCCCATTTATTAGGATGTGCTGCCCAATATTCGAGTTTTGAATAGTCGGGAGCCCCACTTTCACTTTTGAAAGCCTTTTCTCCTGTATAGCTGATGATTTTGGGAGAACAGCTTATGAACGAAAGCACAACCATCAAAATCCTTAAGCACCTGTTTAAAACTTGCATTTTGTTGAAATTATAGATCAAAATTATGTTTGTTATTTTTACAATACAATCTTTTATATGAATATACCGGTAGTAAATCTTGCACTTTATACAAACGGCACAGACGCAGAAAAGGTTCAGTTTTCCAATGAGCTGGGCAAGGCATTTGAAGAAGTAGGCTTTGTGGCAGTTAAAAACCATGGAATCGATCAACAGCTCATTGATCAGGTGTATGCAACTGTTACCTCTTTTTTCGAACTTCCTTTTGATATAAAAAAGAAATATGAAATCCCGGGATTGGCTGGCCAAAGAGGATATACGTCTTTTGGAAAAGAACATGCCAAAGGAAGTGATGCCCCAGATTTGAAAGAGTTCTTTCAATATGGACAAACGGTTGCGAAGGGTGAAGTAACCTCTGAGGTGTATCCGGATAATGTTCAGGTAAATGAAATTGCACATTTCAATCAATTGTTCCTCGACACCTATCGGGCTTTTGAAAAATCAGGTGCTGCATTGTTGAGTGCTATTGCATCTTATTTACATCTTGGAAAGGACTATTTTTCAGAACATATCCACTTAGGCAATAGTATTCTTCGTGCTATTCATTATCCCCCTATTACTTCAGAACCCAAGTCGGCGATACGTGCGGAGCAACACGAAGACATCAATTTGATTACTCTCTTGGTAGGCGCTTCAGCAGAAGGCTTGGAAATATTATCCAAACAAAACGAATGGCTTCCTATTCAAGCAGGTGATGGTGAAATTGTAGTCAATGTCGGAGACATGTTGCAACGACTTACCAACGATCGATTGAAGAGCACTACACATCGTGTAGTAAACCCACCTCGTGAAAAGTGGCATACATCCAGGTATTCCATTCCTTTTTTCCTTCATCCAAAAAGTGAGATGTCGCTTGCATGTCTTGATTCATGCATTACTTCATCCAACCCCAAGCATTATGAAGATTATACTGCTGGTCAGTATTTGGATGAGCGTTTAAGAGAAATCGGACTCAAAAAATAATCATTGGCGCTGATTCGACACATACCATTTTTGCGTGCTGTGTTTTTTCACAGCATTTCTGCATTTGGCGGACCCCAAGGGCATTTTGGAATGATGATGAAGACTTTTGTCGAGAAAAGAAAAGATGTTACCAGCAAGGAATTGCTTGACATCAATGCATTTTGTCAACTGATGCCTGGAGCAACTTCCACACAAACCCTGACCTTGATTGGATTTAAAAGGGGGGGCATCTCTCTTGCTCTATTAACATTGTTGATTTGGATGTTACCGGCCATTGTGATCATGTCGGCTCTTTCATTTATTGTGAATCATACATCCAAAAGCGGACTTCCGATTTTTCATTTCATTCAACCCATGGCATTGGGTTTTTTGGCCTTCGCTTCTTTTAAAACATTGAAGCTGGTTCAGCAAAAAGTAACACGAAGAATTTTATTATTTGCAGCCGTTGCAACCTATGTTTTTTTCAACACACCCTGGATTTTCCCCATCATCCTGATTGTTGGTGGAATAGCCGGAATGGTTTTTAGTAAAAAAACAAATGATGATGTTCAATGGAAACAACGCAGCATCAAATGGTTTCCCATCATCTTATTTTCATTCGTTTTTATTTCTGCGGCTTTTCTTTCAGAAACTGCACGAAAGAATGATTGGACCTATCGTGCCCCATTCAACTTATTTGAAAATATGTATCGATTTGGAAGTTTTGTATTTGGAGGTGCCGACGTATTGATACCTGTGATGTATGAGCAATATGTGGTAAGGCCAGAAACAGATCGTGTAAAATCAAACAATCAGCACGTGATTAAAATCAATCGTGAAGATTTCTTGACTGGTGCCGGGATGGTGCGCGGAATTCCTGGACCGGCATTTTCCATCACAGCCTATATAGGCGGAATGTCTTTAAAAGACAAGACATGGAACTGGCAATTGGCTGGATGCATCATTGCAAGTATTGGAATTTTTCTGCCGAGTTTTTTATTGTGTATCTTTTTTTATCCCATGTGGGAGAATCTTCATCGCTTTAAAGCAATGGAAAGAATGATGCAGGGAATCAATGCATCGGTTGTGGGTATTATGTTTGCGAGCATCATTTATTTGATCAACGATACAGTTGTTCCACAATTGAATCAACCCATCATTGATAGCGTGTTATTTTTTAGTGTGATGATTGCAACTTTTGTGTTGATCACCTTCACCAAAATTCAAGCACCTTTTGTAGCGATTGGATGTTTGTTGTTGGGATGGATATTAGGATGAACCTATTTGTAATAATTCCCTTTTTCAATTTCTTCTTTCACCGCATCGGGAACTAAAAATCGGATTGATTTTCCCTCTTTGAGCATTCTTCTGATCAGCGATGATGAAATATTTAGCAACGGTGCTTTCATGTCGATGATCATTGCATCATC
>CAYFLQ010000073.1:0-624 GCA_964344065.1 uncultured Sphingobacterium sp.
GTTGCAGGGTGTTCCCAATCATTGTTTGTGTAGATAATTTCTCCGTTTCTGGGTCCACCGAAAATTTTGATCACGAATTTTTCGCCCAGTTTATGAAAATGTGAGGTAAGTAAAACAACCCTCGTCACTTCACTGAATGTGAAATTCTTTACAAAAGTTTTTCTTTGACCAGGTGCCAAAGGGATATCCACATTATTTAGATCAAATGTTTTTGCAACGTATTGGACACTTGAAGACGGGATGGTGTAAAAGTTTACATAGTTCTCTCCTTTGAGTACATAGGATGTTTTATTAAAGTAATGTGCATTGAGATCCAGTGGCATGTTGGGTGTTATCTGCAATGCAACTCCAGTAGGAAGTTTGAAGTCTGTATTCACGTCGGTTCCACCACCGATGAATACATGGTTCTGCATGTTTTCAAAGTTTACGAGACCATTTGCATTGCGCAAGTCACGCAACACATTTTCTTGGGGAAGGAGAAGGGAATTTCTGAAAGAGTATGCCACGAAATGATGGCTGTTTGACATTCCCCTCAGCTGAATTCGGTTTACATATACAGATGATGTGTTAGGTGAATTTTTTCTGATGAACACTTCGCGTTCAAAATTTGCAGGTATATCGAAA
>CAYFLQ010000073.1:634-932 GCA_964344065.1 uncultured Sphingobacterium sp.
CTTCATCAACAGTTCCATCTGTTGCACTTGCGCCTTTTAATATCCAATCTCTGATAAATGCTACTTGTCCTTTGGTGAGGAAGTTGCCACCCATTGGCATCTTTGCACCATAGTTTGCAGATGAGTTGTTAAGTGCTGCATCGCAATAAATCTTTTGATAAAGAAAACTTTTCTCCAGGTCTTTTGATGTTACCAATTTCATTCCAGCTGTTGCAGCTGCACTATTTTTTGGCGTGATGCCAACCAGGCTTGCAAAGGATTTTCCTGGTGTCAAAATCAAACCATGTTGTGCATATGT
>CAYFLQ010000073.1:942-1236 GCA_964344065.1 uncultured Sphingobacterium sp.
GATATTGCACAAGAAGTGTTCAATATTTTTTCTTGAATGATATCGAATGATGGTTTGACAGGAGTTTCAGAAGCAGATGAATTTTTTTCACAGGAACCAATAAGTAGAATGATTCCAAATGCCATCAGTATGAAGTAAATTGATTTCATCCATTGTAAATTAGTATAATCAAGATACATTTTCGTTGTTGTTTCGACTAGATGCAACAAAAAAGCCTGTACGAAATCGCACAGGCTTTAATCAAAATCAAATCAAAAGAGCTGGCTGTAGGGGGAGGAGTCGAACCTCCAAAGG
>CAYFLQ010000073.1:1246-6587 GCA_964344065.1 uncultured Sphingobacterium sp.
GTGGTTGTCAACGCATGATGCGGGGAATATTGTTACAGAGAAGGATCATCAATTGGCAAAGATGATTGATGAACTGCTTTAAACAAAACAGCCCGTACGATCATGTACAGGCTGTTTTTGAAAATCAAATCTAAAAAGTGGCTGTAGGGGGAGGAGTCGAACCTCCAAAGGGCAGTTAGCTGTAGCGCAAAGTTCAGTGGTCGACCCTGGTCGCCTCTTGCGAAGCGGCTCTACACTACGTTTATCCTGTGATCCCCACCCTCGAGACAAGAGGGCATGTCTGCCAAAAGTTTCATCACCCCACAATTGTAAAGAACTGATGCAAATTTAATGCAAATCCTATTCTATTGATATTATTTCAATAAATATTTTTTAATTATTGAAAATATTCAATAATTTGCATCTCTTATTAAAATCTCTAAAAAATCAATATTGAATATGGGCTCAAAATTAAATCTTGACAAACTGGATCTTCAAATCATCCAGATCATGACAGAAGATGCGAGTATTTCATATGCAGATCTGGGGAAACAACTGTTTGTTTCTGGGGGTACCATTCATGTGCGTATTAAGAAATTACAAGAATTGGGAGTGGTGAAAGGTACAAAACTGAATGTTGATTTGAAATTGTTGGGCTATGATATCAAAGCCTTTGTTGGGATTTATTTAGAGAAAAGTTCACTGTATGATCAAGTAGCAGAGGACTTAAAAAGAATTCCGGAGATCATTCGATTGAATTATACAACAGGAAACTACAGCATGTTTATTGAAGTGGTTGCAAAAGACATCAATCAATTGCGATTTGTATTGCATGATCAACTTCAAAAAATAAAAGGAATCGATAGAACTGAAACCTTCATCTCTTTAGAAGAGAGTTTCAATCGCAATGTTCCGGTAGCAGGATAATTTTAATTTACTTTCCTCCCTTTCCATTCATACTGTGTAAACAGTCCAAAGAAAGCTGCCACTACTGTATATATAGTGTGAACGATTTGCGATGGTATAAACCATCCAATCAATCGTTGTTTGTTGAAAAACATGGAGACATGTAACATGAATGGCAACTCCCCGACTGATTTTATTGCTATGTATATCAAATACATTTTTACATAATCAAGATCCGCCAAGGATAATATCAAAAGTATTGCTGCAATTAAATTGACCATGAAAACCAGCAGGAGCGTACATTTGATTGACCAACTTGTATAGTTTTTTGCTTTACTGGCCCAACGTATTCTTTGTTGGATAAAATTTTTCCAACTGGATGCTGTTGCAGTTTCTACAATTACATTGTGTGCATAACAGTAGGCTATTTGATTGGGAAATGCTGCATCCATTTTTTCCATCAACAACATGTCATCACCAGAAGCAATTTGATCTATTCCATTGAATCCCTTTACTTTTTCAAATGCCGTTTTAGTGTACAATAGGTTTGCACCATTGCACATGTTGAACATTTTATGGGATACACCTACTGCAGTAATGCCTTGAAGTGAAATAAAATCGAGCGACTGAAAAATGTCCAAAAAACTTTTTTCTTTTTTGAATGCAACTGGAGCAGCAATCATCACGGCGTTATTTTTCACTTTACATGTTACCATGGTTGCCAACCAATATCGATTCACATTGCAATCTGCATCTGTGGTGATGATGATCTCATGCGAAGCAGATTGAATCCCTTTGGCAACGGCCGACTTCTTCCCAAATTTTTCATCCTCCAATATGCTGATCAATCTGATGCTGGGGTGCTGATATTTTTTAATGATGTATGCTGTTCGATCAGTCGACTGATCATCCACCACAATAATTTCCATCAAATCTGCTGGATAATCCTGCTTCAATAAACTGTCTAGACACCTTCCTATATTTTCCTCTTCATTCCTGGCGGGTACAATTATACTCACCGGCATATATATATATGTATCGGGTGAAAAGAATTTCATCCGGATAAACAGGCTGTTTGCCCTGAATATCAGGATCAGGTAAACGGCTAACACCGGGAATATGATCATCGACACAACCATTTCAAAAGCAACTATTTATGCGTAAGTTAATTTTTATCATAGCTACAATAAAAGATTTTTTCAGCCAAGAATTTCCTTAACTTCATATGGTTGCATAACTAACTATATGTCAAACAACCAATTTAAATGGGGTGAGCTTTACAGTTTTATTACAGGGATGGCCTCCACTGCAATTGCTAGAAGATTGCAAAAAAATTTTAAGCAACAGGGAATTGAAATCACCATCGAACAATGGAGTGTGCTATACCACCTATGGAAAAAAGATGGCGTGAGTCAGCAAGAACTCTGCAATGCAACATTCCGAGATAAACCAAGCATCACCAGATTGCTCGATAACCTTGAAAAATTAAAACTGGTGAGAAGGGTTGCATCACCAACAGACAGAAGGTTGAACTTGATTGTATTGACAGATGCAGCGAGAAGCATGCAAGACCATACCATGGAAATTGCATCAAACACCTTGAATGAAGCATTGGATGGAGTGACTACAAGTGATGTGGACCGTGCAAAAATTGTTTTGCAAAAAGTATACGACAATCTTAAATAACATATTAAATCCTTTGTTATGTCAACTACCAAACAAGCAATGAAAGGCGCAGGCTGGATGATCGAAGCTGCCTCACCATCCAATACATTTATTCCTGAAGATTTTAATGAAGAACAAACCATGATGTTCGACATGTGTCACCAGTTTATCAAAACTGAAGTAACACCTTTGTTGGATCGCATAGATAAATTGGAACCCGGACTCATGCCCAGTTTAATGGAGAAGACAGGAGAGTTGGGATTGATGGGAGTTTCCATACCAGAACAATTTGAGGGATTAGGAAAAGAATTCACCTCTGCCATCATTGTTGCAGAAGCATTGGGCGCTGGGCACTCTTTTTCTGTTGCATTCTCTGCTCATACTGGAATTGGTACATTGCCTATTTTATATTTTGGAACAGAAGCACAAAAAGCAAAATATATACCAGGACTGGCAACTGGGAGATTGAAAGGTTCATATGGATTGACTGAACCCAATAGTGGAAGTGATGCATTGGGGGCAAAGACTTCAGCAAAATTGAGTGAAGATGGGAAGCATTATATTTTAAATGGACAAAAATGTTGGATCACCAATGGTGGCTTTGCAGATGTGTATACTGTATTTGCAAAAATTGATGGTACGCAGTTTACTGCTTTCATTGTTGAAAGAGGAATGGAAGGGTTTACACAAGGACAAGAAGAACACAAGATGGGCATCAAAGGTTCCTCCACTGTTCAATTGTATTTCCAAGATTGTAAAGTTCCCGTTGAAAATGTATTGGGTGAAATAGGCAAAGGACATGTGATTGCATTTAATATTTTGAATCTCGGTAGATTGAAACTTTGTGCATCCACCATGGGAGGCGCTAAGATGGCGTTGGTTGATGGATTGAAGTATTCAAAAACAAGAGAGCAATTTAAAAAACCAATTTTTGAATTCGGTGCTATGCAACACAAGCTCGCTGAAGTTGCTATTCGCACATGGGTTGTTGAAGCAGCTTTGTATCGTGCGTCTATGTGGATTGAAGAAAAAGAAAAAGAACTGTTGGCTGCAGGAAAACCATTCAACGAAGCATTGTTGGGCGCTGCTGAAGAATATGCTATTGAGTGTGCTATATTAAAGGTATCTGGTTCTGAATTGCTTGATTTTGCAGTAGATGAGGCTGTTCAAATTCATGGAGGCAATGGATTCAGTGATGAGTACAATGTTTCAAGAGCATACCGTGATAGTCGCATCAACAGAATTTTTGAAGGCACCAATGAGATCAATCGATTGCTGATTGTTGACATGGTATTAAAACGCGCCATGAAAGGTCGACTTGATTTTATGGGTCCTGCTATGGCAGTTCAAAAAGAATTGATGAGCATTCCAGAATTTGGATCAACAGACGATACTCCATTTGCTGAAGAATTAAAAGCCATTGCTCAGATGAAGAAAGCGATCTTCATGGTGGCAGGTGCTGCTGCTCAGAAACTCATGATGCAGCTGGAATCAGAACAGGAAATCATCATGCATATTGCAGATATGGCCATCGATGTTTTTCATGCAGAAAGCGGATTGTTGCGTGCCATCAAATTGGTTGAAAAGAAGGGAGAAGCCAATTGTACACAAGAACTTGATATGGCTAGAACCTATTTATATGATACAGCCGACAGGGTTCACAAACATGGTAAAGATGCCATCAATGCATTTGCAAGTGGTGATGAACAACGAATGATGTTGTTGGGGATCAAGCGATTTACAAAAGTGGCGCCATTTAATACCAAAGATGCAAGAAGGAGAATTGCGGCCAAATTGAGTTAAGTATAATATTTGCTGATATCGGTAACACCTTTCTTTCTTATATCTGGCGTGCTTTTCAGCGTAAAGTTTATCCATTGCGATTGTCCCGCGTCCTCATTGTGCGGATGATCAGCAGATGCTTCTTTTCTGTTTTTTACATCTTTCAGATAGTTGTACAAATTCCAGCTCATCAAGATGGTCAAAAGAATCATGCAAATCATGATGGTGTTTAGCATATGCAGAGAGTTTCATCTTTAACGCATACAAGTATCCCATATTATAATTGATGGTAGATTCACATGAAAAAGGGTGATTCTGCCTAATTGATTTCGTATTAATACGATTCTGTGCATAGTATAACGCGCATTTTGATTAAATTCACCCCTTAAACACTCATTCATGGAATTGAAAAACAATTTTATTCATCACGTATATTTTTGGTTGAAGAACCCAGGCAGCAAAGCGGATTTGGATGCGTTGATCAAAGGCTTGGAAAAATTAAGTGCGGTCCCTCAAATCAAATTGTTTCATATTGGGTTGCCAGCAGATACCAATCGTGATGTGATTGATACAACCTATGCTGTTTCTTGGTTGAATATTTTTGAAACAGCTGAAGATCAAGATGTGTATCAAACCCATCCCATGCATTTACAATTCATTGATGAATGCAAACATTTATGGAGAAGAGTAGTGGTATATGATTCTATACAACATTAATACGTATGATTTTAAATAAAAATCGTTCAGCTGCCCTTGGGTTCATCTTTGTAACTATTTTGATAGATGTGATTGGATTTGGAATCATCATTCCAGTAATTCCATCCCTCATTCAAAAATTAACAGGCGGTGATATGAGTGTTGCTTCCAGGTATGGAGGTTTTCTCATGTTTGCTTATGCAATCATGCAATTTTTATTTGCGCCTGTTTTAGGGAATCTGAGTGATCGTTATGGAAGAAGATCCATCATATTAATTTCTTTGTTCGGATTTGGTATTGATTATTTATTGCT
>CAYFLQ010000074.1:0-6575 GCA_964344065.1 uncultured Sphingobacterium sp.
CTGCTTCGTTCAATGTATTGTCTCTGTTTAAATCCTCTCCATCTGGATATAATGTGAAAGCAGAAGCAAATGCATCTCCAGCTTTTGCAATGGGTGAATTTCCTTGCGGGTTATTGAATTGTTTATATCGTTTTAGAATACCAGCTTCTTCTTGATCATAACTTGCATCTCTATAGTATTTGAAATTATCTGATGAAGGATCAGCTGCTGCTTGTTTATATGCATTGGATGCAACACCCAGTCTCGAAGACAACTCATTCAAGAAATCTTTTCTTTTTACTATTTCAGCGGAATCTGTTAAACCATCTAATCCAACATCCTGATATGGACGATCATTGGGTTCATTGCTGAATCCTGTGGTGATCTGTGTGGGATTCAATGGAACTTTTCCCCAATTAGAAGTTGCCACACTGGAAGGAATGGTGGGAGTAGGCAATCCATTCTCATAAAACCTTCTTGAATCTTTCAATATGTCTTCAGAAATATTACCAAGATTGATATACATGGATCCACCTGCTGGATTGGTATTTTTTATGAATGGATCCAATACCCAAAAATCTATGAATTCAATATTGGCAGTTTCGAAATCAGTTTGATCAATATTGCGCATAATGCCACCCCAGCGCTTGTTGGGATTTTTTAATGCGCCATTGTTTTCGATATTGATTCCATCATAATTGTAGGGACCTCTTTCTTTTGGATAATAAGCCATGTCAAATGTTACCAGTTGACTTTGCCCAAAGTCTGGTGTTCTCCTTGGAAAGATTTCTTGTTGTCCTACACTGCGCACCCTTGGATCAGACAATTGATCAATATCGCTTCTCAATGGATTGCTTAGATTTCTTTTCTCTTGAAGAATGGGCTCGATATTGTACCATGCTAATTTTGCTCTGTTCTTTCCGTAATCAATATTATCAAATGCAGTGGCTTCAGGAAACATGGTATTTCCAAATCGATCTTTTGCGCCAGCTGGTGTGGATGCCAATGTCCATCCAATAATAGGGAAACGAAGGTCTATGCTTGATTTGGTTCCCTCAAAGTCATCCAAGTATACCAATCCACTTCCTCCTTTACCAATTTGAGGTGCATGCCCTGGTTTTAGTTGTGCTATCTCTGCAGAAGCATTGATGCTGGATGTTCCTGAAGCTTCATAGAATGGTAGTTTGCTGAGCCATTTACTGAGCCTGGGAACTTCGCTGTTGTATGACATGTCAACTCCTGCCATGCTGTTTTTGATGGGATCGGAGCCATAGTCCATCTTGGTGAAAAAAGGACGCTCGCCCAATCTTACCATGTTGCCACCAATAGAAAATTTGTCGCTGAAGAGATAATCCCATCTCAACCCTGAATAAGTTCGTTGTTGTACTCCAAACGTTGCATTGTTTTCAAACTGAACATTCACTGGCACGCCAGATTGTTTAATAGAACTGTTGATGATGCGCAAAGTACCAGACAGATAATCAATGGTATAATCCACGTTTTCGGTTAACTTTTGTCCACCTGCTGTTACTGTAACCGAACCCTGAGGAATATTGAATGCATTCAGAGAAATTTCTCCAGAAGAACCTCCAGAAGATTTTGAACTTCCTTTCATGATGAACCTGTTCAGATTCGCATAGGTTTGCGCAATGGCTTTGATGGTATCATACAAAGGATAGAATAAATATTTTTCTCTTAATGTGCGATCTGAAAAAGCAAAATCCAGATCATGGCCAAACGGTTCCAGCACAGGAAACATAACCCGACTCTGATATGAGTTCACAGTAAATCCCTCCACATAATCAAATACACCATCTGGTTGAGGATCATTTTGATTATTCAATCGATCGAGATTTAACAAGGTGATCAATGGTGTACCTGCCTGATCTCCTTCCGTGATATATCTTTTTTCTCCACCACCTGGTTCTTGATACAATACGTTGAACTGAAAATCTTGTCGCTCCAATTGCCCTGAACCTACTGCGTACACATTTTTCATCATCAGATCCCAAATCGGAAGAGATGTTCTTTGTGAAGTTGCTTTCAATAATTTGAGAAAAAGAATTTTTGAAACACCACTTGTTGAATCTACTGGAACATCCTGCGCAAATTCACCTACCTGAAATACTTTTCCATTTACTGTATACTGATAGGCCACTCCCAATACTTCATCAGGTTGAAGGGTTACGTTCAAGGAAATGAATCCCAATTGTCTGTTGAAGTAATATTGGGAAGAATCCAATTTTCTTGCAAATGTTTTTTCAAAATCTCTGATAGGTTGCAAGCCAATTGAATTCATGAAATTCACCACCTGTGCAGGGTTGCGGCTATTTGGACTGCTGGTGATTCTGCTATAGAGATCATTGGATTGGTTAGATGGGTAGGTGGAACCAGGACGTGGATTGATGATAGGAGGTTGTTGATAAGGTTTGTCTTCACCAAGATCCATCAATCCCACCACATCTCTCGCATTGGTTGTAGTGCCATATCTGTTTGTTACCCAAACTTCCAGTCGAAGCAACTGTACTTGAGAATTTACAATGGGAAGATTTTTCATCCCTTTGTTGAATTCTTTTCTAAAATGTTGTGCAAGAAGAAAGTGGCGGTTTTCTTCGTATTCATCTGCTTTGATCTCAAATGGCATCGAGGTTGAACCACCTTTGAAGGCAGTGGATTGCCGTTGAGATCGTTGATTGGCAAAAACAGTGGTCAACCATAATTTTCCAAATTGCATTTGTGTTTTAATGCCAAATAACTGTTGAGCACCTGGAATCAAGCTTCCTTTGGTAGCAAAAGAAGTATTTCCTACTTCAATTTTCTTGAATACATCTTCTGCACCTCCTGTATAATCCAGTTTTAATTTGTTTTCAAAATCAAATGTGGAAAGGGTATTGTAGCTGATGGGAAATTTCATTTTATCGCCAATGTTTCCAAGTACATTTAAATTGGCTGCCATGTCAAAATCCAATCCACCATTTCTTCTTGCTCTCTCAGGCAAGGTTGGATTTTTAATATTCTGACCCTGATATCCAGTTGTAATGTTTACTTCTCCTTGTGGACGAATGTCAACTACACCTGTGCCGAACAATCGATTGAACAATTCCTCCCCCATGTTTAAACGGGGCTTCACAAGTTTTCTGTTCAGCAAACTGAGGGTGTTGGATCTCTTTTGAAAATAATCTCTTTCTGCTTTCCTTGATTGGATTCTTAAATACTCATCAAATGTGAGTACCGTTGGTTTTCTAAAATATCGGTTCCCTACTTTTTCTATGATATAATACTCCTTCGTTTTATAATCATATATCAAAGAGTCTTTTACATTGGATGGATCTTTTAAATCAAAGGGATTTTTTTTGGGGATAGATATGTTGTCGCTTCTCCTGTCTTGCAGTGGATACAACAATGAGTCACTTAGTGGAAGTGTATCACTCGCATGACTTATTTTTTCATGCAAACCTTTGGCTTCTGCGCGCACAAATGCTACACACATGAGGAAGACCACCAGCCATGTTATCTTATGGGATAACCTTTTCAATATTTCCTTCTGCTTTGGTTGGGTAGAGTTCTAATCAAATAAGTTGAAGGGATTTTTTGATGAGTGATTCAAGCGTTTCTTCAAAGGAATTGGATATAGATTTTTTTATAGCAGATTCGGCTGTAGCTCTTGGAATACCGAGAGCGACCAGCGCTTGCAATGCTTCATCTTTGATGCTATGTTGAGCAAAACCTTGGTTTGGTTGAGCCATTCCAGCTTTTACCATTTTATCTCTCAACTCTAAAATAATACGCTCCGCTGATTTTCTTCCTATTCCCTTAATCTTTTCAAGAGCAGTTGTATTACCTGATGCAATGGCATTGCTTAGTTCATGTGGCTGCATAGCAGACAGCATCATTCTTGCAGTGGAAGCCCCAACTCCATTTACATTGATCAATTGCTGAAACAATATTTTTTCTGTTGTTTCTGCAAATCCAAACAACGTGTGGCTGTCTTCTTTTATTTGAAGAACTGTATGCAAAGTGCCCTGTTGTGCATCCTGAATTTTTGTATACGTATTCAGGCTGATTTGTACCTCATACCCAATACCATGAACATCCATATGTACATAGGATGGTGTCTTTAGCGTATAGGTTCCTGTCAAACTGGCAATCATGGGTTGTTAATATGCTTGACGAAGATAAGAACACCCGTCAAAATAGTTACATTTGTGGTCCAATTGAATCATATGCAAAAAATAACTGCTGCAATCACTTCTGTTGGTGGATATGTGCCAGAAGACCTGCTTACCAATGAAGATCTGGAAAAAATGGTAGATACCAATGATGAATGGATCAGAACCAGAACAGGAATTGTTGAAAGGCATATTTTAAGAGGAGAGGGCAAGGCTACTTCCGATCTTGTTGTGCCAGCAGTGAGAGACCTGTGTGCAAAGAGAGGGATTGATCCCAATGAAATAGAATGTCTTATAGTCGCCACCGTAACTCCAGACATGTTTTTTCCCAACACAGCCAATGTGGCCTGCGATAAATTAGGTATAAAAAATGCATGGGGATTTGACATCCTTGCTGCATGCTCTGGATTTTTATATGCACTTACAACAGGCGCATCATTGATTGAAAGCGGTAGATACAAGAAAGTAGTGGTGGTAGGTGCAGATAAAATGAGCTCCATCGTCGATTATACCGATCGTACTACTTGCATCCTTTTTGGTGATGGTGCAGGTGCTGTATTGCTAGAACCCAATCAAGAAGGTTTCGGCATATTGGACAGTATATTAAAGAGTGATGGTAGCGGTGGAAAATATTTGCACATGAAAGCTGGAGGTTCACTTAATCCGCCTTCTGCCGAAACAGTGGCTCGAAAAGAACACTTTATTTTTCAGGACGGTCAGCCCGTTTTTAAATTTGCCGTAACCGGAATGGCGGATGTGAGCTATGAATTGATGGAAAGAAATCACTTGAAGTCAGAAGACATCGCCTGGCTTGTTCCTCATCAGGCAAATAAACGCATTATTGATGCAACAGCAAGAAGAATGGGACTATCAGATGAGAAAGTAATGTTGAATATTCAGAAATATGGCAATACAACTGCCGCAACGATTCCTCTTTGTCTATGGGATTTTCAAGCCAAATTGAAAAAAGGAGATAACATTGTCTTGGCTGCATTTGGTGGAGGATTCACGTGGGGCGCAACATGGGTAAAATGGTTCATCAACTAAAATAATATGTCCGGAAACAACAAAGTGTACAAAGGGTTTAGCTCGCTGGCAATACATGCAGGTCAACATCCTGATCCAATGTATGCACACCTGACACCAATTTATGCCTCATCAACTTATGTGTATGATGAAGCAGAGCAGGGAAGCAGAAGGTTCTCTGGACAAGAAAAAGGATACATCTATTCGAGGTGGGGCAATCCAACCATGAATGAAGCAGAAGAAAAGATTGCTGCCATGGAAACGTTTGGTTTGCAAAAGGATGGAAAACCACTTGAGGCAAAAGCAATCTTGCATGCATCAGGAATGGCTGCCATCAGCTCACTGTTATTGGCAACTTTAAAGAAGGGGGATAAAATTCTAACCCATTATTCTTTGTACAGCGGTACACAAGATTATATGAAATCATTGCTGGAGCCCTTGGAGTTGTCATCTATTATTGTTGATTTGCGGGATCTTGAATTGGCTGAAAAATTTTTAAAAGATGACAAAGACATCAAATTAATTTATCTCGAAACGCCCGCCAATCCTACGTTACAGTGTGTTGATTTACAATCATTGTCTTCACTTGCTAAAAAATATGGAAAATTAACTGCCTGCGACAATACGTTTGCAACACCCTACCTGCAACAACCCTTTCAACACGGAATTGATTTTGTACTTCATAGCACCACCAAATTTTTAAATGGTCATGGCACTGCCATTGGTGGTGTATTGATTGGGACTGATATGGAGTTTATGAGAACCAGGGCAACAAAAACCCATCGTTTATTGGGTGGGAACAGCAATGCGTTTGAAGCATTTTTGTTGATCAATGGAATGAAAACCTTGGAATTGCGTATGCAACGACATTGTGAAAATGCAATGAGGGTTGCTCATTTCTTGGCTGAACACCCTGCAATTCTCAAAGTAAATTATAATGGGCTACCAACTCACCCTGATTTTCACGTTTCTCAAAAACAAATGTCACATCCTGGTGCCATGATGAGTTTCGAACTGAAAGGGGGATTTGATGCAGGTGTCCAATTCATGAACAAATTGCAGATGTGTACTCGCACGGTTTCTTTGGGTACTTGTGATACATTGTTGTCCCATCCAGCATCCATGTCTCATTCCAGCATCCCCAAAGAAAATAGAATAGAATACGGCATAACGGATGGTTTGATCAGGCTCAGTGTTGGTATTGAAAATGTAGATGATATATTAAACGACTTTGAACAGGCTTTACTATGATGCTCAGAAAAGCAGAAAGAAAAGATGTTGCTGCCATGCTGAAACTTATTCAGGAGTTGGCAGAATATGAAAAAGCTCCTCTAGAAGTTACGGTTGACCCTGCACATTTTGAAGCCTCAGGATTTGGTCCCCAGCCTGTTTGGTGGGCCT
>CAYFLQ010000075.1:0-3409 GCA_964344065.1 uncultured Sphingobacterium sp.
GGAATTTTATCCATTGGGTAGGTGATTCCTCGAACTGCATTGACCCAAGAAATTCTTTTGATTTCTTTGTTGTTGAATTTCATACCAATAGCGTCTGCCATTGCATAATTCAATCCCATGTATGCACTGTCTTTATCATCTTGCAAATAGTATAAACTCTCACTATTCCCTTTGGCTCTCAGAAAATCTATTTCTCCATCTGCAAATGAACCTGTCATATTATTCCCTCTCAGCTGATTGAAAAGTCCTTCTTTTGTACGATTAGCAGAAAATGCATTTTCCAATACGTATACACTGTCTGCTTTCTTATTTTTTGTAGTCAATAAAATAGTATCGCCTGTAATCTGACTTTCTTTTGCCCAAATGGCGGGGTCTCTGTAAAATCGAAACACAGAATCAACAGAGGAGTAGTATAAACTATCTGTTTTCCCTTGCAGGGAATCTCCATAAATTTTTACATGATGGTAAGCGGATAAAAATCTGAGCGTATCGTTTTTGTTTTCCTTTGAAGTATCCGTATGAATGACTCCTGAGTACAAAGTGTCAGAGGCAATATAGAGAGAGTCTTCATCTTGCTTGATGATGGCTAATGGGAATAGATATGCTTTCACAGTTTTTTTATCTCTGTTGAATATTGCTTCACCAGATATAACGCTGATGCCATTGCTGCTGTCTCTGTATACAATGTTGCCAATCGCCAATCCTTCTCCTGTACTCTTATTATAGTCTATCTTATCCGCAATGATCGTTTGTGTACTGTCTTTGATTACAGGCCTCTTTGAAAAACTACCGGTTTCTTTTTTCATGTCATAAAAACCAGACCTGGTTCTTATGATGGATTGTTTATCATAGATGGTTGTTGGGGCTATAAAACTTGCTATTTCACTATTGATGTTGTACAGCAAGGTGTCTGTCAACATGCTGAATTCAGGATCTGCAACTTTTACATTTTTTTGAAAATAAACTTCTTTGGTATCTGCATAATAATAACCTTCCTTACTCGTAAGCGTAGTCTTCTTGTTGATCAGCTTTCCATTGTTGAGATAGGTGCCAATTTTTGCATTGACATCATATTGCAATGACTCGGTGGTGAGAGTAGCTTTCCCATCAGTAAGTTTTACTTTTCCATTCAAATTGGCAATTTTCATATTGCCTAAATACATCAAATAGTTTGCGTACACATTTACTGAATCACTGTCTTTAATGTGAATATTTCCAAATGCTTCGATGTTATTCGTAAGCATATTTTGGACAGCGCTGTCGCAAAAAAACAACGTGTTTTCCTGTTTCAATTGAACGTGTCCGATCAATAAATTAAGATTGCCTGTGGAGTCTTGCTTGATTCTTCTAAATGTATCAGCAGCTAATATTTTGATAAATTTCGAAGAATCAGTTTTGGAACTGTCTCCATATACAATTACCTGCGTGAAGGATGCTTGCACCACTACAGAAAAAATCAAGAAAAGGAGTGCTCCTTTTAGATATTGCATATGATCAATGTTTGACTGAATCAGCCAATGGTTCCATCAGAGGACCCGACTTATCCTTTTTGCCAAAGACAGAAACTTGGACATATCTTTTTGGATGTAACCTTAGATCCTGCAATAAAATATTCAAGCTGTTGCTCGTGCTGGTTAAGTTCTTGTAGAGTTGATCGTCTGAAGCCAATTTGCCAAGAGTACCTTTTCCGTTTTTGATCTCAGATACTATGCTGTTCAATTGTACAATTGATTTCTCCAATGCACCCAACGTGTTACCTATTTGACCACCTGATAATTCTCTGGTTAGTTTAGTAGTATTATTAATGATGGCTGTGATTGAATCATTGTTCTTCTTCAGGTTCTTACTGAACGCATTGATGTTATCGAGTGATTGTGCGAGTCCGCCAGTTGCTGGAGTCAGTTCATTGTTGAGCAATTCCAGCGTCTGATTTAAATTGGCCAATAAACCAGTGAGATTTTTTTTATTTTCTTGATCGAATACAGACCCAATCTTTTTTACTGCAGAATCAATGGTTAGCAGGGTGTGATTGGCATTGTCTATGGTAGGCACCAAATATGACTTCAGATCCTGTACCAATCCGGGTGACTCCAATCCTTTGATGCTGTCTCCACTTTTTAAGAATGTATTGGACGTTCCCATGGTGATGACAATATATGCAGCACCAAGAGGAGCAGCTTCAATTTTTCCGTAAGAGTCTACTGGAATATTGATGTCTCTGGTGAGTTGAAATCCAACTACAACATTCTGTAAATTTCGATCACCTTCTTGCATGCCATCTACAGAACCTACTCTAAGTCCATTGATCTTCACAGCATCTGAAACATTGAGCCCTTCTACTTTTTTAAAAGTAATGTACATGGTTGCCTTCTTCTGGAAAAGATTTTTTCCCTTGAGGAAATTGAATCCTAATATCAACAGGGTGATGGCTATGGCTGTGAGGGTTCCTACTTTTGTTTCGTTGGAGATTTTCATGGTAGTAATTTACTGGGATTATTTCCCGTCAATCATTTGTTTGTATTTGATGACTGCATTTGTAATCGATCTGGCTATTTCTTTCTGTCCTGTCTCACTGTTTAAATAATCTTCTTCTTCTTTGTTGGTTATAAAACCAGTCTCTACCAGTACCGCAGGCATATTGGTTGCTTGAAGCACCCAGATTCCTTTGTTATTCCTCTGAAGCACTCCCATGCTTTTCCTTCCACTGCTTGCAAATTCATCCTCAATCATGGATGCTAATCTAACGGAGTTTTTGAAGAATTTTTGTGACCATAATCTTGCTTTTATCAAGGCCTCTGGACTATTGATGTCTGGTACATCAATGACCTCACCACTTGACTCATAGCGTTCGTCCTCAATGATTCCTTTTGATTTTTCATCAGATCGATCAGCTGCCCAAACATAGGTGGATGTGCCATAGGTTGGATTAGGAGAGTATTTATAAATGGGAACTTTCTGATATACTTTCTTCTTTTTTCCTTTGATTTTTTTTGTAACGGCTACTGATTTATATCCTATAACTTCTTTTTTTGGAGGCATTGCATTCACGTGGATGCACAGAAACAAGTCGCCGTTTTCTCTATTTGCAATGTTTGCTTTTTCTTTTACGTTGTGAAAAATATCAGTTGTTCTGGTCATCACAAATCTTACATCAGGCAATTCACTCCTTAATAAAGTATCCAATCTTAGAGCAATTTGCAAGGTGAGTTGTGCTTCGGTAGAGTAGGTCCCCTTAGCACCAGGTTCCGTTCCACCATGACCAGCATCAATGACTACAACAAAGGGCTTAGCTGCGCCATGCTTACCTCTGGTTTCTGCTTCTGAAGCCTTCATGGGCACAAGATTTAATAGGCCAAAGAATATCGACCAGTACACATAACGCTGCCCCCACGGTTTAATTACCTGTAAG
>CAYFLQ010000075.1:3419-6517 GCA_964344065.1 uncultured Sphingobacterium sp.
TTCATAACTTCAGTTGTTGGGGTGAAGAGCCATGTGAATCTTCACAAATTCTTACCACTTAATTTGATTAATTTCGCCTGCCACTACTATGCTGCAGACGAAAAGCAAATTTAGCTTAAAATATCTTTTTTTCTTGATTTTATGCTCAGGGATGCAGCTCTTTTTAACATTTACAACACAGGCTCAATCTGCTGTTTCAAGAAAGGATTCAATACCCCTCACCAAAAAACCAGATTCAGTTAAAACCCTGAATAAAGTTGATACCATCAAACTTAAAATCTCAAAAGATTCTATACCTGCTCAAGTTGATTATGAAGCACAAGATTCCATGGTGCTTGATGTGGATGCCAAAAAGATTTTTCTGTTTGGGAAAACGCAAATCAAGTATGAGGATATTGTATTGAACGCTCCATTGATTGAGTTTGACCAGGAAACACAATATGTTTATGCAAAGATGAACCGAGATTCAGCTGGTAAAGTGGAAGGAATGGCAAAATTGAAACAAGCAGAATCAACTACCGTCAGCGACAGCATTCGATTTAATTTTAAGTCACAAAAGGGGATGACCTACGCGTCATTTTTTCAACAATCTGATTTTTTCAATTTTGCAGAAAAAGTAAAGAAAGCAGATGCAGAAACCTTTTTTGCTTCAAAAGGAAGATTCACAACTTGCAATCTTGATACACCTCACTTCGCTTTTCGGTTCAGCAAAGCAAAGTTTATCAATAAAAAACTTGTTGTTACCGGACCTGTACATCCAGAATTTGAAGACGTTCCTATTCCACTTTATTTGCCCTTCGGAATTTTTCCCATGCAAAAAGGAAGACAATCAGGCATACTTCCTCCTCAGTTTACAGTCAATGAGAATTTTGGATTGGGTTTGGAAGGATTAGGTTATTATCGTGCTATCAATGATTATGTAGATGCCAAAGTATGGTTTGATGTATATTCTTATGGTTCCTGGCGAGCTAATTTTTCTCCAACGTATAGAAAAAGGTATCGCTACAACGGCACGTTCAATGTAAGTCTGCAGAACACAAAATTTGCATTTAAAAACGATCCGGATTATCGAAAGAATAAAAGTTTTTTTGTTACCTGGACCCATTCCATGGATAGCAAAGCTCGTCCGGGTGTATCATTCAATGCAAGTGTGAATGCAGGAAGTAGCAAGTATTTGAGATTGGTTCCCAATGGCGCATTGGTCAATCCAGGGTTTACTGGAAATATAGCAGGTGCTGGCAATTACATGCAGCCCATGAATTTCACGAACCAATTGACATCTACCATTTCTTATCAGAAAATATGGGCTGGTACTCCTTTTAATTTTGCAATGAACTTAAGTCACAACCAAAATACTTCTACCAAAGTAGTTAATCTCAATTTGCCCGACATCACTTTTGTGATGAATACCATTTATCCTTTTCAACCAAAAGAATCGGTTGGTTCATCCAAATGGTATGAGAAATTGGGGATAGGGTACAATGGTAACTATCGTGGTCAGATTACATTTTATGATACGGCATTTAAATTCAAGCAATTGATTGATACCTTTCAGTGGGGTGCATCTCACAATGTTCCGATCATTCTTTCATTGCCTTCTCTGGGCCCATTCCAAGCTGCACCCAATTTTTCATTTAAAGAAAAATGGTTTGCGCAGAAATTTTATCGGAATTGGAACAATGCTACCAATAAGTTAGATACAACTGTTGAAAAAGGATTTTATGCAGCCAGAGAAATCACCATGGGATTTTCATTTAGTACTGCTGTTTATGGTTCTTATCAATCTAAAAAAGCCACTTCAAAGATTCAAGCCATCCGTCATGTGATGCGACCTTTGTTTTCAGTGAATTACAAGCCAGATTTGATGAAGCCTTATTATTATCAACAACGGGTGAATCAACGAGGAGATAAAATGATGATGTCAGTTTTTGATGGCAGTATTTTTGGGCCATTCAGTGCTGAACAATACGGTGGTATTGGGTTTGGGATTGATAACAATTTAGAGATGAAGGCCAGAGTCAAATCAGATACTGGTGAAGCGGAAATCAAGAAAATAAAGTTATTGGATGGATTTGGTATTTCAGGCGGGTACAATTTATTGGCAGATTCCTTCAACTTATCAACGATGAGTCTTTATGCCAGAAGCAGTTTGTTCGATAAAATCAACATCACCGCCAATGCAACACTCGATCCCTATAAAACCAATCCATTAACAGGGTATCGGATCAATCAGTATGCTTGGAAAGATGCGAAATTTAATCTGGGAAGAATTGTGAACGGTAACATCAATATCTCAACCAGTTTACAAAGCAAGAAAAAAGATGACAAGAAATCCTTGGTGTCTCAAATCAGTCAGGATGAAAATTTAACCAACGATCAAATTCAACAACAATTGGATTATGTGAGAAGAAATCCTGCAGAATTTACTGATTTCAGTATTCCGTGGACCCTTACGATGAGTTATTCACTTTCATTCACAAAGCTGTTGCAAAAAGATTATACCTATAAAAATGAATTGGCTTCCAGTATAAATTTCAATGGCGATTTCAGTTTAACGACAAAATGGAAAGTAGGTGCGAATGGATATTATGATTTGCGTACTATGAAAATACAGTCGCTTACAACATATATAACGCGTGACTTGCATTGCTGGCAATTGTCGATCAATGTTACACCAGTGGGCGTATATAAATTCTTCAATATAAGTTTGAGTCCTAAATCCGGAATATTGCGTGATTTAAAAATCAATCGAACAAGATACTTTTATACTCAGTGATGTGTGAGTGCATTCAGCATCTCTTGAAAAACATGTTCTTTCAATTCAGAAATGTCATTAAATTTTGTTGGGTCTATGGGTGAAAGGAATTCCATAGATATTTTACCAGGCCAAAAAAATAATGTTTTATTGGTAGGGAGCATTTCTTTGGTTCCTCTGATGATGGCTGGAATTATTTTTTTTCCAGTTTCAAAGGATAGTCTGAAAGCACCGTCATGAAAGGGTTTCATGGGTTGATCGGTTTTGTTTCTCGTGCCTTCTGGATAAATGCACATGTGGATGCCCATGTCTAATACGTCTTTCATTTTTTGATAACTTTCTT
>CAYFLQ010000076.1:0-6482 GCA_964344065.1 uncultured Sphingobacterium sp.
TGATGATGTATAACGTATTTACAACCAAGATTGATGCTATTACATATGGTATTGACGAGTCTGGTTTTACCCTTACTCAGAGCTTTGCTTCTCAATACAAGTAAATGCTTCGGTTCATTTGAACCAGAAGTTGTTAGCATCTAAATCATAAAATTGTAAACATGCCAAGTGTCAAAATAAAAAAACATGCACCTGAAAACGACATGACGCCGTTCGTGGACGTAGCGTTCTTGATTTTGTCGTTTTTCATGTTGGCAACTAAATTCAAACCTGAAGAGCCAGTAGAGGTAACTACTCCAAACTCGGTTTCCTCTCAGGCGTTGCCAGAAAAGGATGCATTCATGGTGTCAATTGATAAAGGTGGCAGAGTTTTCGTTTCTATGGATAATCCACAATCTCGTCAGTTGTTGATTGAAAATTTGAATCAAACCAGAAACCTAGGTTTAGGTCCTGCTGAGATAAAGAACTTCATCAATGCTCCCAGCATCGGAGTTCCTTTTAGTCAGCTCAAAGGTTTGCTCTCTCTGGATCAGGAAGAGCAATCAACCAAGGATCTTTTCAAAAAGCAACCTGGTATTCCTTGTTCTGATACAACAGGCGGTGAGTTATACTACTGGATACGCGACGCATTGGTTGCATATTCAGGAAAGAAACTGAACCTGCTTATCAAGGCGGATAACAGTGCAAAGTATCCTGATTTCAAAAACGTTCTCAATGCATTCAAGAAGAATGATCAAAATAAATTTCTTCTTGTAACTGCACCTGAGGATGCTCCTGCAGGGTCTGCATTGTATGTTACACGTCAAAAGCAAATTCAAAGCGGAAAGTAATTATTGATCAACAAAAAAGTCTAATATGGCAAGTATAGATACAGGGGGCGGCGATAGCGGGCATAAAAAAGGTCCTGGCGTAAAAAAAGCCAAGAAACTTTCAACCCGTGTCGATATGACTCCAATGGTGGATCTGGGATTCTTGTTGATTACCTTTTTCATCTTCACGACTACAATGTCACAACCAACGGCAATGAATCTTTATATGCCAAAGGATGTTGATAAGCCGGAAGAACAAAACAAGGTAAAAGAATCTGGCGCCTTCCACATCATGCTTGGAAAACAAGACGTGGTGTACTATTACGAAGGAATGGATCCAACACAAATTAAAACTGCAACATTCAAGACCATCAGAGATGAGATCATTCGCAAAAAACAAAATACCAATCCTGAAGATCTTGTAGTCATCATCAAACCAACTATTGATGCTACCTACAAGAATACAGTTGATATTTTGGATGAAATGACCATCAATGAGATCAAGCGTTATGCAATGGTGGATATTTCACCAGTTGAATACGAGTTGATCAAAATCACCGAAGCTGCAGCTGGAATCAAGTAATAATTGATAGAAGGAAAAAGAAATTAAATTAAACGCATTACAATGGATGCAAATAAAATTTTAAGCACTGATCTCATCGACCTCGTTTTTGAAGGTAGAAATAAGAGTTATGGTGCTTATGAGCTCCGTCAACAATATAACAAGCGTTTGAGAAATGCATTGATCATCACTGCATCTATCGCGTTGTTGATGTTGTTGGTTTCTTTCCTCTCTTCCCTCGACTATGGCGGAAAAAAAGGCAAAGTTGAGATCAAGGAAGTACAATTGGAGGAAATCAAACAAGATGAGCCCAATGAGCCACCACCACCTCCTCCTCCAAAACCACCAGAGCCACCAAAAGTGGAAATGGCGAAGTTTACACCTCCTAAAGTGGTAAAGGATGAGGAAGTAAAAGAAGACGAAAAGCCACCAGAAATTGAAAAACTGGAGGAAACCAAAATCGGAACTGTAAACCAAGAAGGTACCAAGGATGAAGGTATCGTTGCACCTCCTGTAGAAAGTACAGTGGTGGAAGCACCTAAAGAAGATGATGAAAATAAAATCTTCCAGAAGGTGGAAATCGATGCAGAATTCCCAGGAGGTACTTCTGGTTGGACACGTTATGTAACCCGTGAAATCGAAAGAAACATCGATGAGTTACAAGATGATGGTCGTTCTGGAACAGTTGTTGTTCTTTTCATCGTGGATAAAGAAGGTGCTGTAAGTGATGTACGCGCTTTGCCTTGCAATGAGGCTGGTGTTGGCAACTGCTTACCTCCAACTTCAAAGCTTGCTGAAATTGCTGTAAACGCAATCAGAAAGGGGCCAAAATGGAAACCAGCTATTCAGAACGGTAGAAATGTAAAAGCATATCGCCGTCAGCCAGTTACATTCCAACTTTCAGAATAACACTACGTTTTTCTTCATACAAGGTCGTTTGGGTTCCCAAACGACCTTTTTTATTTATTCTCCTACTTGATTGTACTTTTACAATATGTCTACTCAATGGAATGATATCATAGTTGCCTTGGCTACGCCGCAGGGAGTTGGTGCCATCGGGGTAATTCGATTGAGTGGAAATGGATGCATTGAATTGATTGGAAAGATTTTCCCCTCAAAAGACCTGACCCAACAACCTGCCAACACCATTCATGTAGGCTTACTAAAAGATGGAAATCAACCAATAGATGAAGTGGTGGTTTCCATTTTTAAAGCTCCTAAATCATATACGGGTGAAGACGTGATAGAGATCTCTTGTCATGGCTCAAACTATATCATTCAACAAATCATTGAAACCTGCATAAAACATGGTACACGAATGGCAAAGCCTGGTGAATTTACCCTGCGCGCTTTTCTAAACGGTAAAATGGATTTGGTACAGGCAGAAGCGGTTGCTGATTTGATTGCATCTGGAACAAAGGCATCTCAAGAAACAGCATTGAATCAAGTTCGTGGAGGCTTTTCTCAAATATTGTCAAACCTCCGCGAAGAGTTGATTTCATTTTCTGCATTGATTGAACTGGAATTGGATTTTTCTCAAGAAGATGTTGAGTTTGCGGATCGTTCCCGTCTCAAAAACTTATTGGATCATCTCGATAAAACTGTACATGATTTGCTTAATTCTTTTCAGTTGGGAAATGTTATAAAAAATGGCGTGAGTGTTGCCATCATCGGAAAACCCAACGCAGGAAAATCAACGTTGCTTAACACATTATTAAAGGAAAATAGAGCCATCGTAAGCGCCATTGCAGGTACTACACGTGATACCATCGAAGAAGTATTGAATATAGATGGTATATTATTCAGACTGATTGATACTGCTGGTATGCGCGAAAGTTTAGATGAAATCGAATCGATTGGTGTAGCAAAGACCAAAGAAAAAATGAAAACTGCAGATTTGATCGTTTATCTGTTTGACTCAACTGCATCTTCGGTTGAAGAATTACAAGAAGTTGTAAAAGAATTCAATGTATTATCAAAAAAATATCTGCTGGTTGGTAATAAGGTTGATGATATGATCAAGTTAGAACAATTGAATAATCAGGCGGATCCAAATTACTTGTATATCTCAGCTAAAACTGACCTTGGTGTAGAAAATCTAAAGAAAAAACTCGTAGACGCTGTTATTGAAGGGAAGTTGCATACAGAACAAACCATCGTAACAAATGCTCGTCATTTTCAATCTCTTCAGAAAGTAGCTGTCGCGATCAATGCAATCAAGCAAGGCATGAAAGAACAGGTTCCGGGCGACTTGCTTGCGATCGACATCCGGCAGTGCCTGTATCATTTGGGAGAAATCACTGGAACAATCACCAATGAAGATCAATTGGACTATATCTTTTCTAAGTTCTGTATCGGGAAGTAGTATACTGACAGCTTCATTTTGAGTATATTCACATTATCAACTAAATAAAAACATATGAAAAAAATGCTCTTATTAGTTAGTTTGGTTTCGCTGATGGTTAGCTGTAAGCAATCAGTCGAATCAACTGCTTCAGATTTTGCAACCTATGATCAGTATTTACAAGAAGAAGTCAAGGCTGGCCGATTGATTGGTGTTCAGGGTTTGGTTTATCAGGATGGAAAATTAGTCTATGATAAATCATATGGATACCGCGATCGTGAATCTAAAGATACCATGCGTGGAGATGAATTGTATTTTATTCAATCCATGACAAAGCCAATCATTTCAACAGCATTGATGACACTGTATGATGAAGGTAAATTTCAACTGGATGATCCAGTATCAAAATATTTGCCTGAATTCGCAAAGCAAACTGTTGTAAATGACCCTACAAAAGGTTCTGTCTCTGGTACACATCCTTCTCCAACTGAAATCACTATTCGACAGTTGTTAAGTCATACCGCCGGTATGTCTCATGGTATCGCACCCATTGCATACGATAAAGAAATATGGGGAGCAACGATCATGAATCAGTCGATTAAAACGCTGGGAGACCGCGTACATGTATTGGCCGGTATGCCACTGATGTTTGATCCAGCTGTAAGATGGACTTATTCATTCGCACCAGATGTGTCAGCCAGATTGATTGAGGTGTTATCAGGAAAATCCCTAGATGCATACTTGAAAGAAAAAATATTTGAACCTCTTGGAATGAAAACCATTGGTTACAACCTTACTGAAGAACAACAGAAGCATATCATGACAGTATACGGGTTTACCCCAGATTCAACGTTAAAACGTATGGAGCCACAACCACCCAGTCATGATAACACCATCTTCTCAGGTGTAAATGCTTTGTTTGCAAGTGCTAAAGATTATTTGACTTTTGCAACCATGTTGTTGAACAAAGGAGAACTAAATGGCAAAAGAATTTTGAAAGCTGAAACAGTTGCGTTGATGACTTCAGATCAAATTGGAAATATCAAAAACAGATTGACTGAAAAAGATCAATTTGTGAAATTGGCAAATGGTATTGCAGTTGATTCATTGGGAGCACTCAATCTGGAACCTGGATATGGCTTTGGATTAGGCTTTTGCATATTGCAGGATCCTGTCAAGGCGTTGCGTACTGAAAATGCAAAAGGAGAGCTCTTTTGGATGGGTGCTAATACAACACATTTCTTTGTAAACCCTGAGAAAAAACTCATCGGTATGTTTATGACACAAATAGCATCTGTTGGAAATCCGAATCCATATGGATTCTACTTTAGCAATAAAATGAGAGAGTCTATCTATCAAGATGTAAAATAACCTTCCTGGTTTTTGTATTCACATGCTATGGAAGACAACGGTTTATCCTGCTTCGCATAAGTGAGTCTTGATATTCTTGTTGTACGATGATAACTATCTAAGCCAGTACAAGCAACGGTACTGGCTTTTTCTATATCTACATAGCCATCTGAACACCAACAATCATCTGGAAAATATAGTTGTGTGATTTTGCCAATCACAAGAATGGTTCCATTCAACTGGATGTCTATTCTCTCTTGAAAAGCCAATCCAATGGTAATATGGCTTTCTTTGACAAAAGGGGCTTGAAAATCATTCTTAAAAACAGGGGTTAGTCCACACGCTTCAAATTCTGAAATTTCTGATGGATATCTTGCAGATGTTTGATGTGCCTGTCTGTATATGTTGTCGTTTACATGATTGATGGTATAGTATCCAGTTGCCTCAATATTTTTTAACGTATGTCGTTCAACTGAATCTGGTCTGATGACAAATCCCATTAAAGCAGGGTTCGCTCCAAGATGTATGACTGAATTGAAAATGGCAAGATTTGAACGCCCATTGTTGTCTGTCGTTCCAACAAGATTGGCGTTTTTAAAACCTGTGATGGAATTGATCAATGCTGCTCGCTCCATCTTCTCTAATCCAGCTATCTGCTGATCATCTAAAAATAATTCCACGAATCAAAGTTTAATATTGTTCATTCCGCCGTCCACTCCAATGATTTGTCCAGTGATCCAATTGGATTGATCGGATAGAAGAAAATTGATTGTATTAGCAATATCAACGGGAGAACCAACTTTTCTCAATGGATTTCTTTTTTCAATGGCACTTAATTTTTCTGGTGTATTAATGAATCTTTCTCCCAGCGGGGTATTCACCAATGATGGCGCAATAGCATTCACTCGGATGTTTGGAGCAAATTCAGCAGCCAAAGATTTTGTCAATCCCTCCAATGCTGATTTCGATACAGATACAGAACTGTGAAATGGCATGCCCACTGATCCTGCAACACTGCTGATGAAGATGACAGATGATTTACCATCTTTCTCAACTTGATTAAAATAGGATTTAATAAAAGCAATGGCACCTAAGACATGGATAGAAAAATCTTGTTGAAAATCATGCATGGATAATTGACCAAATGATTTCAAGTTGATGGTTCCTGGAAAATATACCAGGCCATTTATTTTTTCTTCGATGGTTGGAAAAAAACCCTGCTCGTATTTTTCAATCTGATATTGAAATTCGGTTTCAGGATGGGATCTGCTGATTTCAAGTACTCTGTTTCCCTGATTTCTTAAAAGGGTAGAAGCAGCTTTAGAAATAGCACTGTTGCTACCTGCAAATACATATGTTTTTGACATCTGTTCTATTGTTTCAGTAGAAAACAAATGCCATTGCTTTTTGTTTAAGA
>CAYFLQ010000077.1:0-6433 GCA_964344065.1 uncultured Sphingobacterium sp.
ACTTGCAGGTAATCAAAAAGCAATTCATCGATAACATGTACATCAGTAAAATATAATTATCAAAAGATTTATTTAAACTCAAAGCAATGATAGAGATTAAACCCGACGAAATATCAGCCATTCTCCGCCAACAGTTAAGCAATTTTAATTCTTCGGCAGACTTGGAAGAAGTAGGATCAGTACTTCAAGTAGGCGATGGTATTGCACGTATTTATGGTCTGAACAATGTTCAATCTGGTGAACTTGTAGAATTTGAAAATGGTGTGAGAGCAATTGCCTTGAATCTTGAAGAAGACAATGTAGGTGTGGTATTGATGGGTGAAGGCAACGATATCAAAGAAGGATCTAAAGTAAAAAGAACAGGCAAGATCGCATCCATCAAAGCTGGTATGGGTTTGGTTGGTCGTGTCATCAATACGTTGGGAGAACCCATCGATGGTAAAGGTCCTGTTGCAGGCGATCTATATGAAATGCCATTGGAGCGCAAAGCTCCAGGTGTAATTTTCCGTGAGCCAGTAAAAGAACCGCTTCAAACAGGTATCAAAGCAATCGATGCTATGATTCCTATTGGTCGTGGACAGAGAGAATTGATCATTGGTGACCGCCAAACTGGTAAGACTGCTATCGCCATCGATACGATCATCAACCAAAAAGAATTTTACAAAGCAGGTAAGCCTGTGTATTGTATTTATGTAGCCATTGGACAAAAGGCTTCTACCATTGCAGCTGTAATGAAGACGTTAGAAGACAATGGTGCAATGGATTATACCATCATCGTTGCTGCCTCTGCTGCAGAGCCAGCACCACTTCAATTCTACGCTCCATTCGCAGGCGCTGCCATTGGAGAATTTTTGCGTGATACAGGTAATGCTGCTTTGATCGTATATGATGATTTGTCTAAACAAGCGGTGGCTTACCGTGAAGTATCCTTGTTGCTACGCCGCCCTCCTGGACGTGAAGCATATCCTGGTGATGTATTTTATTTGCATAGCCGTTTGTTGGAAAGAGCAGCAAAAGTGATTAGCAAGGATGAAGTAGCTAAAAAAATGAATGACTTGCCTCAATCCATCAAGCACTTGGTAAAAGGTGGCGGATCACTTACTGCACTTCCAATCATTGAAACACAAGCAGGTGACGTATCAGCATATATTCCAACCAACGTGATTTCAATTACAGACGGACAGATCTTCTTGGAATCAAACTTATTCAACGCTGGTATTCGTCCTGCTATCAACGTTGGTATTTCAGTAAGCCGTGTGGGTGGTAATGCTCAGATCAAATCAATGAAAAAAGTTTCTGGTACATTGAAGCTTGACCAAGCACTGTATCGTGAGTTGGAAGCATTTTCTAAGTTCGGTGGCGATCTTGATGCGGCAACCAAATCTGTAATCGACAAAGGTGCACGCAACGTGGAAGTTCTGAAGCAAGGTCAATACCAACCTGTGTCTGTTGAGAAGCAAGTTGCCATCATCTATCTTGGTACGCAAGGTATCTTGAAAGATGTTCCTGTAAAATCTGTGAAAGATTTTGAAGAGCAATTCCTCATGGAAATGGAGACTAAGCATGCAGATATCCTTGGCGAGTTCAAAAAAGGAAATTTGCCTGAAGATGGTCTCAAAAAGATGACCGATGTAGCGAAGTCGATCATGTCTCAATTCAAATAACGTAATCGTATTTCATGATAAAGGCCTGGAACTCCAGGCCTTTTTTATTTTGTGTACATCGCATAAATATCTACATTCAATCAGTAAAACTTGCATATGAAAAAAATTATTCTATTTTATGTGACAGCATTGATGGTATTTCAAACTCAAGCAGCTGTCAGACTTCCATCTATTATTGGATCACATATGGTGCTGCAACAGCGCTCAACCGTAAAACTATGGGGATGGTCTGCTCCTGCAGAAAAAGTGAATATTCAAGTAGGTTGGGATACAACCAACTATACCGTAACAGCTTCAAGAGGAGCAAGATGGGTTGCTGAAATCAAGACGCCTTCTGCAGGTGGACCTTACACCATAAAAATAAAAGCAAGCAACGAGATCCTATTGGAAGATGTAATGATAGGAGAGATTTGGGTTTGCGGTGGACAAAGCAACATGGAATGGAGTGCAGACCAGGGACTGAAGCAATCGAAAGAAGAATCTCCTAACGCAACCAATAAAAGCATTCGCTTTTTTTATGTGCCGAAATCAACTTCCGGTACTCCACAAGATGATGTTCAAGCAAAATGGGTGGTTTGCAATCCAGAAGACATGCTTCATTTCAGTGCTATCGGATATTTTTTCGGGAAACAAATCAATGCATCTACTGGTTTTCCAGTTGGATTGATCAACAGCAATTGGGGTGGAACGCCAGCTGAAGTGTGGACGCCTGGAGAAATCATCCAGAACGATCCAGATTTGCGCAATGCCTCTGAAAAACTTACTCCAACCCAATGGTGGCCACATGTTAGAGGAGAAGCGTACAACGCGATGATCTATCCTCTAACCAATTTTGAAATTGCTGGTGCGATTTGGTATCAGGGTGAGAGCAATGTCGGTACACACTATGCTTATCAACGTTTGTTCACCAATATGATCGACAGCTGGAGAAAAGCATGGAATAAAAATTTTCCCTTCTATTTTGTTCAGATTGCGCCATACACATACGGAGATAACCATATCAATGGAGCATTGTTAAGAGAAGCGCAAACCAAAACAACTTCATTCGCCAAAACTGGAATGGTTGTTGTAAGTGATTTGGTCGACAATGTGAAAGATATACATCCTACATTGAAAAAAGAGGTTGCAGCCCGTTTGGCTAATTATGCTCTTGCTGAAACCTACAATGTAAAAGGGTTGAATTATAAAAGCCCTGTGTATGCATCTCATGCAATTGAAAAAAATAAAATCAGGATTCAGTTTGAAAATGTTCCCACAGGGTTGATGTCTAAGGGGGGAGATCCAACAGATTTTTATATAGCTGGTGCAGATGGTGTATTTGTTCCTGCAAAAGCAGTCATCGAAGGAAAATCAATTGTAGTATCCAGTAAAAATGTAAAAGAACCCGTGGATGTTCGATTTGGATTCACCAACACAGCAATGCCGAATCTCTTTTCCAGTGAGGGTTTGCCAGTTAATTTGTTCAGGACGGATAAATAGAGGGACAAGGGACAAGAGACAAGGGACGAGGAGGAGTGAAGGGGAAATGTACATCACAAATAAGAAAGCCTTCCAATAATTGGAGGGCTTTCTTAGTTTGAAAATTTAAATTTCTTGGAATCCCTTGTCCCTTGTCCCTCGTCCCTGCCTGCCGGCAGGCAGGTCTCATCTCTCTTTAATAAAACTTCGTCACTCCAGGAACGGCTACTTTATAATTACCATTTGCATCTGGCAATGAAGTAGGCATTGCATCCCAAGTATACGCAGAGGGTTGTAGGTTGAGTCCACAGTTTAACGCCTTATCCCACTCAACTACTTGTCCACTGTAAGTTGCCATGCGACCGAGTATGGAAGTCATGGTGCTTTTTGCTCCATTCTCAGCATCAGCAAATTTATATTCGCCTTTTGCGATGGCTGCAAAGAGTTCCACATGTTCGTTTTGATATGGTTCGTTCTCTAATTTCTTATCAAACTGGTAAAGTATGTTTCCTTTGTGATCTCTGATGTTCGCTGCGCCACAGAAAATTTTTCCTTTTGTTCCAATGAGCAATTCATCCACTTTTGCAGATGTTTTGGGCATGTGTCTACATTGACTATTTAGGATAGATCCATCTGCATAATGGAATTCAACAAAGTGGTGATCGAAAATTTCACCATGGTCCTTTCCATTTCTTACCTGTCTGCCACCAAATCCCTGTGCTTTTACTGGATAGGATCCTTTGAACCAGTTGATGACATCAATATTATGAATATGTTGTTCAGTGATATGATCACCACACAGCCAGTTGAAATAATACCAATTGCGCATTTGGTATTCCATCTCTGTTTGACCAGGTTTTCTTGGATTCACCCACACTCCATCATTGTTCCACCATGCTTGTGCAGAGGTTATATCTCCAATAAGGTCTTTTCTCTTGAAGAGCTCTCTATATGAAGTTTGATAATGTCGTTGTAGTCCAACAACAACATTTAATTTTTTTGATTTTGCAATGGCTGCTGCTGCCAAGACCTTTTTAACACCTTCTGGATCTGTTGCAACCGGCTTTTCCATGAAAATATGTTTGCCCTGGTTCACAGCTTCTTCAAAATGAATCGGTCTGAAGCCTGGAGGAGTTGCAAGGATTACGACATCTGCCAATGGAATGGCTTTTAGGTAGGCATCAAATCCTACAAACTTTCTCTCTTCTGGTACATCAACCATGTTTTTCACAGATCCTTTGGTTCCTGCATCTGATAAATCTTCGGCAGTAATATTTTTATAGCAGCTGTCTATTCTATCGCGAAATGCATCAGCCATGGCTACCAGCTTTACATTCTGTTTGCTCTGCAAGGCCTGTAATGCAGCACCAGTGCCCCTTCCGCCACAACCGATCAAAGCAATTTTGATGGTGTCATTTGCTCCAGAAAAATAGTTGGCATTGCTCATGAGTGGAGCAGCTAATAATCCACTTGAAATAAGTCCGCCCTGTTTTACAAATTCACGACGGCTGTTGTTGTTTGTTGGCAAGTTGTTTTGCATCGTTGTTGTTTTAGTTAGTTTCCTAGATACAATTTATATATTTTTTCGGCTTCTTCCTTGGTTGGCTGGTTAACAGGACAAACTATTCTGAATCCAACGAACATGCCATCTGTGAGCCACCACCTGCTTTTGGGTAATTGAGGATCTCTCTTGTTCCAGCTAGTTTGGGAAAATTGCCTGGAAGTGGAGGATAGCAATTTACCATCATCCATGTATGATCCTCCACGTATAGTACGAGGATACCTAGATGATGGTAATACAATTTTATCGGTTTCTCCGTCTGTCATTTTTTTATAATACGCTGCATCATATTGATCCATGGTCCATTCAGCAACATTTCCCAACATGTCATAAAATCCCCATGGATTGGGTTTTTTCAATCCAACCTTTTGATATTTATTATTACTATTGGACTTGAACCAGGCGTATTGTGGAAGTTTAGTGAAATCATTGCCAAAGTAATATTTGGTACTGGTCCCAGCTTTGCAGGCATATTCCCATTCCGCTTCTGTCGGGAGTCGATAAAATTTTCCTGTTTTTTCATAAAGCCATCTACAAAACATCAACGCACCATCTACGCTCATGCTGTTGACAGGATAACCACCTTCTTTACCCATATTCCAGCTCAGATCAATATATTGTGGAGTTGGACGCGTAATCGCATCTACTTTTGAGCCCTGTGATGTTTGATCGTCTTTAAAAAAAGCATCAAATTGATCGTGCGTGATTTCAAATGCGCCCATCCAAAATGGGGAGACTGTAACTTTTCTTGCAGGCTTTTCATTTGCATTTATTGAATTGTTATTGCCCATCAAAAAACTTCCACCAGATAATTGAATCATTTTGATAGAGAGGTCTGTCCCTGGAATGGCTACCAACTCCGTTGAAAGCGGCTGCCCATTCACATGTATAAAAAATACCACACTCAACAGTGATCCAATAATTTTATTCACTTCAATTGATTTGATGCAATTTTAAGTAAATTGTTACAAGTATTGCGTTGTTTACATAAAAATTGCTCATATGAAAAGAAGAGGATTTATAAAAAGTTCAACTCTTGCAGGATTTGGATTGCTTCAGGGATTGAATGCATCCGCACAAGTTTCTGCTCCCGCTGCAAAACCTTTTAATCTCAGTTACGGATTTCATGATGGTATGTTTGCCAATCATGCTGGAAAGGATTTTATCGATCAAATAAAATTTGCACATGATCAGGGATTTGATTCAATAGAAGACAATGGTATGATGTCTCGAACTCCTGAAATGCAATCTAAAATCGGTGACACCCTTGCAAAGCTCGGCATGCGCATGGGAGTTTTTGTTATCACTTCTGATAACTGGCATTGGAAAACCAGTTTAGCAACTGGAAAACAGGAATACAAGGATTTGATCGTAAAAGACTGTACCAAAGCTATTGAAGTAGCAAAACGATGCAATGCAAAATGGGCTACAGTTGTTCCCGGAAATTATGATCGTACACTTCCAAATGATATTCAAATGGCCAATGTCATTGTGGGACTGAGATTGGGTGCTGAAGTGTTAGAAAAAGCAGGATTGGTGATGGTGCTGGAACCATTGAGTGATAACCCTGATTTGTTCTTGCGCCATTCTACGCAAACATATATGGTGTGCAAAGCAGTAAACAGTCCTTCTTGTAAAATTCTCTTTGATATGTATCATATGCAACGAAATGAAGGAAATATTATTGCCAACCTCGACAGATGTTGGGATGAGATAGGCTATATTCAAATTGGCGACAATCCCGGTCGCA
>CAYFLQ010000078.1:0-2214 GCA_964344065.1 uncultured Sphingobacterium sp.
TTGGAAGAGCTTTTTGACAACAAGCATCTCATCCAACTCTTGAATCAGTATAAATCAATGTTATCGAGCGGACAATCACCCAATGAAAAAAATTTCCTTTATCACAGTGATCCAACCATCAATCAAATGGCAGTTTCACTGCTGACAGAAAAACACAGCATCAGTCCAAACTGGGAAAAATATTATAAAGGTGAAATGTTGGGAAGGGAAGATAAATACAAAGAGGAGGTTATTTCCAGCATGACCTACCTCAAGCTTAAAAAAATCAAACGCTTGATCATTGAGAATCAACGTGACCTTGAAAGCAATCCAACAGGAGATGATATGATGATCTTACTCCAAACGCATCGCCATTTGAAGGAATTGGAAATGGACTTGATGAGAAATATTGGAACGGTAATCTTCAAATAAATTTACACAGGATCTACATTGATCTGTATATGCACTGACTTAAGCGAAGCCTCACTTTGAAGCATCAAAAGACTTTGCTGAATCATCACTCTTGCCTGAGAATTTTTTTCACTGTGTCTCGGAAGTTTTAGCAATATTTCATAGATATATTTATTGCGAATCCGATTGATCACTGGCTCAGCTGGGCCAATCAAATAGTCGCCAAATGCAGATGAAAGTCGATTGGCAATAAAAGTTGCGGCGTTGAGTGCTTTTGACTTATCAGTGTGTTTAAAAAATAGTTGAACGAGCCGGGTGAATGGTGGATAATGAAATAATTTTCTTGTTGCAAATTCCTTCTCAAACAATGATTTGTAATCATGAGAAACAACCCACTCAATAACAGGATGCTTGAGTTGTGTTCCTTGAATAACAACTCGCCCACGCTCTCCTCTTCTACCTGCTCGTCCGCTCACTTGTTCCATCAATTGAAACGCACGTTCATTCACTCTAAAATCAGTAAACGACAACAATCCATCTGCATCCAGGATTCCAACCAACGTAACATTGTCAAAATCAAGCCCTTTTACCACCATTTGAGTCCCCACAAGTATATCCATCCTTTTTTGTTCAAAATTTCTGATAAGATCCTCGTGTGCTGCTTTCCCTTTCACTGTATCAACATCCATTCTTGCAACTGTTGATTCGGGAAACAGTTCTTCTAGCAATTCCTCCACTTTTTCTGTTCCGAAATTCTTTTCAACCCAATTATTTGAACCACACGCTACACAGGTCTGTAGAACCGGATAGCTTGTTCCACAATAATGACATTGGAGTTTATGCTGAAGTTTATGATAGGTAAGAGTTACATCACAGTGCTCACAATGAGGAATATCACCACAAGTGCCGCAAATTTTATATGGAGTATACCCGCGTCGGTTCTGAAATAGAATGACCTGCTTATTGTTCTTTAATGTTTCTTCAATGGCATTTTTTAAATGATCTGAAATGATTTTTCGTACCATTTTATTTCCATCCATTGCACGCAAATCTGCCAGTTCAATAGATGGAAGTTCTACACCTCCATAACGTTCAAACAATTCGACCAAACCATATTTACCATTGATGGCCTGTGCATAAGACTCTATGCTTGGAGTGGCACTTCCCAGTACCACGTTGGCTTTGCATTGAGATGCATAATACAAAGCAGCATCTCGTGCATTGTATCTTGGAGCAGGCTCTTGTTGCTTGAAAGAGGCATCCTGTTCTTCATCTACAATGATGAGTGAAAGATCTGAGAAAGGAAGAAATAAAGAGGACCTTGCACCCAGCACAATTCGGATATCCCCTTTTTTTACTTTGTTCCACAATTCAACTCGTTCATTGGGATTGAATTTGGAATGATAGATTGCTATATATCCTCCAAAATGTTTTTCAAGTCGACGAATAATTTGTGCAGTGAGTGCAATTTCAGGCAACAGGTATAACACTTGCTTTCCCTGCTTGATTTGCTCCTCTATTAGTTTGATATACAACAAGGTTTTACCACTGGAAGTGACCCCATGTAAAAGACAAATTCCTTTTTCATGTAAATGGAGTTTCATTTCCTGAAAAGCTTTTTCTTGATTAGCTGTCAGAGTAAAATCAATTTGAACATCTTTTTCTTTCAAATGGATACGATCGACACCCTCACGAGAAACAAGCAAGATGCCTTTATCAATCAGTCCTTTTAATTGAGCACTGCTTGCACCAGATTTCTTTAATAGCTCTGATTGCTTAACAGTTCCCTCCGTTTTTTGAAGATGCAAGTAAGACAACACTAAT
>CAYFLQ010000078.1:2224-6408 GCA_964344065.1 uncultured Sphingobacterium sp.
CAATAATTCAAGTTGTTTGGGAGCCTTGCTGCTCCACTGATTCAACAAATCCGACAAAGCAGTTTCCTGATGAAAAGTTGGATGCAGTTGAATGAAGTTCTCTTTTTTTACGGTGTACCTTTCTTTAAGAGATTCCCACGCAAAGCAGACTTTTTTCTCCAATAAATTTTTTACAACTGGATAAACATGTGTAGCGTCCAATATTTCCTGTACCTCATCCAGTTTTAATTCCTTTTTAAGCAGCAAGCCTTCAGCAACCAAATATTCTTTGTCGTCTAAATCACTGAAATCTTCACCATACGCTTCATTCCAAATCAATATAGTTTCACTACTTAATTTTAAATGTGTCGGTAATGCCGCAGCCATCACTTCTCCCTCTGAACACATATAATAATGTGCTATCCATGTCCACAGCTTTAATTGCGCTGGATATAAAATAGGTTCTGGATCCAACACTTGCAACACAGATTTGGGTTCAAATCCTTTGGGTGCCGTCTCTGAAATAGACTTTATGACCCCAGCGTATCTTTTCTTTTTTCCAAAACTAACTTCCACCCTGACTCCTGGCAAAGCCAATGATTCCATGCTTACCGGAATGTGATAAGTGTATGTTTTGGGGATGGGAATTGGTATGATAACTTCAGCAAACAAATTTGATCTTATGAAGGGTTAAAATAAGTTGGAGCAATCCAGCTTGCTTTGTACTCCAATAATTTTTGCGACATTTTATCTGCAACAATTTGTTTCAATGCTTTAAAATCTGCATCAGGGAAATCTGTAGGGAGGATGGGATCAAGATAAACTGATCTCGATTTTCCGGGTGTCAAAGTAAAAAAATGTCGATAATGCATCCGATCGTATGCATCTAAAAATAAAATGGGTTGAATGGGTTTTCCTGTTTCAATTGCAAGCTTAAAAGCGCCATCATACAATTCTTTTAAGGGAGCATCGGCCATATTAAAAGTTCCTTCTGGAAAAACTACAATGGAAATACCTTTTGACAGTACTTTTCTCAAATCATCCAAACTCCTGGCACGATCCTCTGCGCTTGACCGATTGACCGTAACTACACAAAATTTATAGATGAAACCAAAAATGGGAACTTTCAACAGTTCTGCCTTCCCTATTGGTCTGAAAAAATGTCGAACCGAAAGTATGACAATGACAGCATCGACATAGGCAATATGATTGGCAATAAAAATATATTGCTGATCAGGAGATGGGGTGGATTCATATATATATTGCTGATGAATTCCAATCATCTTAAACCACCATCCACCAAAAATTCTGAACAGCTTGTACATGATGTTTCCACCCTTGATTCTTCCCAATGGGAAACACAATAAAACGCATGGAAACAATATCAATACAATAATAATGAACAATGCATAGGCATAGAGGCAATAAACGATTTGGAAGGGAATCAACAAGTACTTCACGAGTCGAGAGATTATATTCAAATATACACCTTAGGCGTTGTATCTTTGCAGCCTTGTGGAAAGCTCCAAAACCATAGCGCTGCATACACTGGGGTGTAAGTTGAATTTCTCAGAAACCTCCACACTTGGGAGGCTGATGGAGAATGAAGGGTTCATCAAAAAAGACTTCGAAGAAGTTGCGGATATCTATGTAATCAACACCTGTTCTGTTACTGAAAATGCCGACAAAGAATGCAGGCAACTGGTCAGAAGAATTCAAAGAAAGAATGATAAAGCTGTTGTTGTAGTCACTGGTTGTTATGCTCAATTAAAACCTACTGAAATCGCAGAAATTCCTGGTGTTGATTTGGTACTGGGTGCTGCTGAAAAATTCAATCTTCCCAAACACCTGAAGGACTTTACCAAGGGTGATGATACCAAGATTTGCAGTTGTGAAATTGAAGAAGTAAGAGATTTCAATACTTCTTTTTCACTTACTGATCGCACCAGAACTTTTTTAAAAGTACAGGATGGTTGCGATTACAGCTGTTCATTTTGTACCATCCCAATGGCAAGAGGAAAAAGCAGAAGCAATACCATAGAAAATGTGATAAAGGATGCTCAACAACTTGCTGCACAAGGAGTGAAAGAAATCGTGTTAACCGGAGTAAACCTGGGTGATTTTGGAATCATTGATGGTAGCAGGATCACAGACTTTCATGCATTGTGCAAAGAGCTTGATGGCGTTGAAGGCATTCACAGATACAGGATTTCTTCCATAGAGCCGAACTTACTTACAGACCAACTCATCGAATGGGTTGCTTCAAGTAAAAAATTCATGCCTCACTTTCACATACCACTACAAAGTGGAAGCAATGCCATTTTAGGAAAAATGAGAAGAAGGTATCAGAAGGAATTGTATGCTGAAAAAGTTGAAAAAATAAAATCCTTGATGCCTGATTGTGCCATTGGTGTAGATGTGATTGTGGGATTCCCTTCTGAAGGCGAAAATGAATTCAAAGAAACATTTGACTTTTTACACTCCATAGATGTTTCGTATTTGCATGTATTTACCTATTCCGAAAGGGACCACACAAAAGCCCTTGACATTAAAGAGATTGTTCCTATAGCCACCAGAAATCAACGCAATAAAATACTCCGCAATTTATCTTTTCAAAAAATGCAATACTTTACTGCATCACAGCAAGGCAAACAAAGAAAAGTATTGTTTGAACAGGAAAATAAGAATGGTATGATGGAAGGATATACAGATAATTATATACGCATATCAACTCCATTTAGAAAAGAATGGATCAATCAGGAAATCGATTGGAACTTGTAATTATTGTTTCCTGTAATCCAAGGGCGCCTTTCGATCACCTGCAAGCGATTCATATTTGAATGCATCTCCTCCCCTGGCTTTTTTAAGTTCATCAGTTGCCGTAGCAATCACATCTGGCTTGATAAAAATATCTGAAGCTGTTAAAGCAATTGTTTTTGCAGCTACCATCATCCCTTTGAATCCAATAGACATTCCATCACATGCCACGGCTTGCCAACTGTGCGCAGGCACTCCAGGCACCCAAGTGGCAGTGGATAATCCTGCAGTAGGAACCACCCAACTTACATCTCCTACATCTGTAGAGGCTGATGTTAATCCATTTAATGCATAAGGATGCACCATGGATGCGCTTTCTATAGATGGTAAATTGGTAGATGCAACTGTTGAACGGATTTTTTCTGCGAATGCAGTTTCTTCAGTTGTATAATGCAAGCCACCTACTTTATCAAGATTTTTTTGCATCAATTTAGCAAGCGTTTCATTGGGAAGGGTGTTGTACAATCCAGTCATCACCTCATGAGAAACAGTTGTTCCGGTTCCGAGAGCAGCAGCGTCTGCAACTTTTATAATCCTAGACCAGAGATCTTTTAATCCAGTTAATGTTGCTGTACGAATGGTATATTCTACCTCTGCAAAATCAGGAACAATATTAGAAGTAACACCTCCCTTTTTAATGACATAGTGTATCCTTGTTTCCTGTGGTACATGTTCACGCATCATGTTCACCATATAGTCCATGGCCTCTACTCCATCCAATGCAGAACGACCTTTGTCTGGAGCAGCCGCTGCATGCGCCGCCAATCCGCTGAACCTAAACAACGCAACTTTATAGGCAAGGGTTGAAGAAGGACTCGCACTGTTATTATCGCCTGGGTGCCAATGCAATACTGCATCGACATCATTGAATACACCGGCTCTCACCAAATATGTTTTCCCTCCCCCTGCCCCTTCTTCTGCAGGTGTTCCATATAATCTGATGGTTCCTTTGATATGATTGGTTTCCATCCATTTTTTTACAGCGATTGCGGCAGCAATGGATCCAGTACCAAATAAATTGTGACCACAAGCATGTCCGTAGCCCCCATTCTGCAGTGGATTTCTTTCAGGTACTGCCTGTTGAGATAATCCCGGCAAAGCATCCATTTCCGCCAAAATTCCAATGACTGGTTTTCCAGAACCATAGGATGCTACAAAGGCTGTGGGAATATCTGCAATACCTTTTGTGATGGTAAATCCTGCTGATGACAATTCCTGCTGCATCAATGCAGTGGTCTTCTCTTCCATATATCCTGGTTCTGCCCATTTCCAGATGGTTGAAGCCATCTCACTGTATTTTGAATTGTTGTCTTCTAAATATTTAAGAATGTTTTTTGAAGCATCTTGAGAAAATGCAAATGCCCCTGTAAACAAAGAAAGAATTAAAA
>CAYFLQ010000079.1:0-6257 GCA_964344065.1 uncultured Sphingobacterium sp.
GAAATGGATGGTTCAGGGGAACGCTTGGTTGGACAAACAATATTGATATCTATGGCAAAGAACTAGGTTTGTTGATGCAAGTGAATGTGGTTTATACTGATGGAACAAAAGAAAGTTTCATTACAGATGAACATTGGAAGTCTTCTTATGGTGCCATATTGGCCAATGAGATTTATCATGGTGAAGAAATTGATGCACGCAAAGAACAGTCTGGTTGGGAGCTTCCAGCATTTAATGATAATCAATGGTCGCCGGTAAAAATATTGAACAGTGGCTTCAAGCATCTGATCTCAACAGAAAATGAAAAAATCACTTTGCATGAAACCATTCATCCTATAAAAATATTTACAACTCCAAAAGGAGAAAAAGTATTGGATTTTGGACAAAATTTAGTGGGTTGGGTGAAAGTAAAGGCAACAGGAAAATCTGGAGAGACCATTGTTGTCAAACATGCAGAGGTATTGGATCGGTCAGGAAATTTTTATACTGAAAATATGAGGTCTGCTAAAACGACTGCAACCTATGTTTTATCAGGTAACAAGCAAGAAGAATTTCAACCGCATTTTACATTTTTCGGATTCAGGTACATCAAGGTCGAAGGATATCCAGGAGAGCTGAAGCCTGAAAATTTCACTGCAATGGTATTGCATTCCGACATGCAGTCCAGTGGAAGTTTCTCCAGTTCTGATCCGCTTGTAAACCAATTGCAACATAATATTGAGTGGGGTCAGAAAGGAAATTTTCTAGATGTTCCAACAGATTGTCCTCAACGTGATGAAAGATTAGGTTGGACAGGAGATGCACAAGTTTTTTCACGAACCGCTGCATTCAATTTCAATACCCATAATTTTTTTAATAAATGGCTGAAAGATGTAGAAGCAGATCAATTACAAAATGGAAGTGTGCCATTTGTTATTCCGAATGTGTTGGGAGCAGGTTCCGCTGGTTCTACAGGATGGGCCGATGTTGCAACCATAGTTCCCTGGAACATGTATTTGGTGTATGGAGATAAAAAAGTATTGGAACAACAGTATGGCTCTATGAAATCCTGGATTGGATATATGGAGCAACAATCAAAAAATGATTTATGGAATACCGGCTTTCATTTTGGTGATTGGTTGTTTTACCGACCATTTGATGACAATGATGGTAGAGCGGCTGTTACTGATAAATATATGATAGCTCAGTGTTTCTATGCGCACTCACTTCAATTGTTGGTCAATACAGCCAAGGTATTAAATAAACAAGCGGATGTGCAATTTTATGCAGAACGATTGAAAAAAGTTAAAGAAGCTTATGTAAAAGAATACATGACATCATCAGGTCGACTGGTGTCAGGTACACAAACAGCATATGTATTGGCTTTGCAATTTGACATGTTGCCTGAAACACTTCGACCTGCTGCTGTTGAAAGGTTGGTAGAAAATATTAAATCTTATAACACCCATTTATCCACTGGTTTTTTGGGAACCCCTTATTTATGCGAAGTACTGACAAAGTTTGGCAAGGTGGATATTGCGTATCAATTGTTGATGCAAAAAACCTTTCCTTCTTGGTTGTATCCTGTTAAAATGGGAGCAACAACTATTTGGGAAAGATGGGGTGGAATGCACCCAGACAGCACATTCGAGCCAGCAAGTATGAATTCTTTTAACCATTATGCATATGGAGCTATAGGCGATTGGATGTACAGGAGTGTTGTTGGAATCGACAATGTAGAGGGTAGTGTTGGGTATCAAAAAATTCAGATAAAGCCTTATGTAGTGGATAGTTTAAAAAATGTAACTGCATCACTCGAAACGTATTATGGAAAAGTCAGCAATGGTTGGAAAATTGAAAATAAACGAATTGAGATGAGAACGCTGATACCAGTAAATACATCTGCGATCATTTATTTTCCAGCCAGCCAACATGTAATGGTAAATGGGAAAAATGATCCAACACAAGCAGGACTCAAATTGATCCGGACTGAGAATGGGTATATGATTTTTGAGGCAGGATCTGGCACTTATCAATTTGAAGGAGATCGCTAAGCCTCCAGTCCAGCAAGGGAGAGACTCAATTTTTTTAGCTCATCGATTTGTGATTCTTCCACAATGCTGCTGGGCATTAGAATCAATGAAGTATTGTTTGATTTCCACCAGTTGGAAGTTAACAGTGATTTGAATGGAATGGTACCAATCAGATAACTTCTTTCGTTGCCGGAATGCCATTCCTCAATGCTATTAAAATCTTCTTTTGGAATGAATTGGATATTTTCAAAACTTACATATACTCTTAAATGGAATTCATCGCTGAGCTCTGCTTTTACCGGCTGATTCAATTTTTTATATTCATATTTATATCCATAACGAAGAGCAGCAATATCACTTAGTACAGCAGATCCTGTTGGGAAACTGCCTGCTCCTTTTCCATAAAAAAATTGTTTATCAGCAAATCCACTTTCAATGACAACACCATTGTATTCATTCTTCACAAAATGCAAATGTTCGCTGGCGTCGATGAATTGAGGAAGCAAGAATGTGGCTACTTTGCCATTGGCAAGCTTCTGTGCTTGTGCAACCAATTTGATCGATTGATTTTTTGATTGTGCAACTTTAGCATCATGTTCGTTGATTTGTGTGATCCCATTGAACAGCATCTTGTCAATGCTGGTATTGATGCCATAGCTATGTGTAAGCAACAGCACCCATTTATTTGCTGCATCAAATCCTTCGATATCAAGCGTAGGATCTGTTTCTGCAAATCCAAGTTGCTGTGCCAACAGCAATGCTTCTTTGAAACTTAGCTGTTCTTCAAACATTTTTGTAAGAATAAAATTGGTCGACCCATTTACAATTGCTTTGATAGAATGCAATAGATCGTTGTCGTAATATTCTTCAAGATTTCTTATGACAGGTATAGAGGCACATGCTGAAGCTTCATACAACAATGATCTGCCTGTTGATTGTTGCAGTGCAATCAGCTCCTGAAGATGTTCAGAAAGCATTTTTTTGCTGGCACTTACTACATCCTTTCCATTATTCAATGCAGTAGTTACAATCTCATATCCTGCAACACTGTCATTGATAACCTCTACTATGACATTGATTTCAGGGTCAAACAGTAAATCATTTTTTTCTGAAGTAAATAATTCTGCTGGAGCATTTCTTTTTTTCTTTGCATTTTTAATACATACTCTCTTGATACTTGCTTTCAATGAAGGAGTTTGCTTCAAAATTTTATACAATCCTTCTCCAACCACACCAAATCCAAACATTCCAATCACCAGTGTTTTTTCAGTACCCATCTTTAGTTTATTAAGTTGTTCAATAATGTAGTTATATGTTCATTTTCCAGTAAAAATCCATCATGTCCATATGTTGAATCTATCACTTCTAGGGTTGCACCTGGGATATGCGCTGCGAGAAATGCCTGTTCTTTTACCGGAAAGAGTAAATCATTTGAAATACCAATGACGAGGGTTTTAGATTTTATTTTTGCCAACATGCTTTCCGCATCTAATATTCCCCTTCCAAGATGATGACTGTCCATACTCTTGGTCAGCATATAATAACTGATGGCATTAAATCTTTTTGCCAATTTTTCACCCTGATATCTTTGGTATGATTCGCTTTTGGTGTTTTCTATCGCCTTATCTGAATCTTGCTGAGTTAAGTCGTAGGTATCATAATGCCTGTAACTGATCAGTGCTAATGATCTAGCAACTTTCATTCCATCCAATCCACTTTCGCTGTTATTGCTCTTCCAAGTATGGTCAACTTCTATACACATTCTTTGAGAGGCATTGAATGCCTTCCCCCAAGGTGAATGAAATGCGTTGGTAGCTATGGGAACAATGTATTCAAACAAATTAGGTTGTTCCGTAGCCCATGAAAGCAATTGTTGGCCTCCCATGGAAGCCCCAATTCCCATGAAAATCTTTTGGATCTTCAAATGATTTCTCAATGCATCAAAAGCATGAGCCATGTCAAGTGAACTGAAAAATGGAAATGATTGCAAGTATTGTTTTCCTGTTTCTGGATTGATATCCAATGGCCCTACACTTCCGTAACAGCTTCCAGGCATATTTACACAGATGATAAAAAATCTTGCAGGATCAAAAAATGAATTCTCTCCCACCATGCCTGGCCACCATTCAGATGGATCACTGTTGGCAGTCATTCCATGAAAAATCCATACCACATTGTCTTTCTGATCCGATAGCTTTCCAATGGTAGTGTAGGTTAAATTGAAATCTCGGATTGATTTGCCTGATTCCAATTCAAGTATACCTTGGTAATGATATGTATGTTTCTTTTTTTCCATGTTTCTAAATGTTCCTTATGCCAGGGGAAATAAAAAAAACCCATCTGAAGTCAGATGGGTTTTCACTATGATGATGAGATCTTGTCTAGAGAAAAATCTGACTTATCTGCCTCCGCATTGCGGAGTTGGATTTGACACCTTATTATTGGATAACAGGTTGTCAAGGCTTCAACGGGCCATTCCCTCAGCCTTTCTGGATAAGAAAATTAAAGAACTGATGCAAAATTAAGGGTTTTTCAAGAGATTACAAATACTCTTATTAAGACGCTGGTGGTATGATGAAAGGATAATTTTCATAATTCATGAAACATTCATCACATTTGCCTGTTGTTTTATGAATAAGGATCTACCCAACATGTCAGAACTAGAACAGATAGAGGTTATAGGAGCGAGAGCACACAATTTGAAGAATATTGATATTGTTATTCCAAAAAACAAATTGGTGGTCATCACTGGCATCAGCGGAAGTGGGAAATCTTCCCTTGCTTTTGATACCATTTATGCTGAAGGTCATAGAAGGTACATGGAAACATTTGGTACCTATGCGCGTCAGTTCATGGGTGAAATGGAGCGACCGGATGTAGATAAAATCAGTGGACTCTCTCCAGTTATTTCCATTGAACAGAAAACCACCAATCGAAATCCAAGATCAACGGTTGGAACAGTAACAGAAGTGTATGATTTTATGCGCTTACTTTTTGCTCGTGCAAGTGAAGCCTATTCTTATCATACCAATAAGAAAATGGTCAAGTTTACCGACGAAGAAATTCTTTCAGACATCTTCAAAAAATATCCCAATAAGAAAATTACCATCCTTGCTCCAATTGTAAGAGGAAGAAAAGGCCATTATAGAGAACTTTTTGAGGAGACAAGAAAAAAAGGGTTTGTAAAAGTCAGGATCGACGGCGAGTTAAAAGATTTAGTACCCAAGCTCCAAGTTGATCGATATAAAATACATGATATAGAAATTGTTGTTGACAGACTGGTAGTAAACAGTGAAATGAGACTCCGTATGCTACAAAGCATTCAGCAATCTCTTCAAATCGGCAAAGGGTTGGTATTTGCCTTGGTGCACGAACCAGATAAACTTATTCAATACAGTAAGAAGTTGATGTGTGCAGAGACGGGGATTTCATATGAAGAGCCATCACCCAATACTTTTTCTTTTAACTCTCCTTATGGTGCTTGTCCTACGTGTAAAGGATTAGGACAGCAGCATGCCATCAATATGGAAGCGGTTATTCCTGATCGATCCATTTCTATTGCAGATGGTGGAATTATTCCGCTTGGTGAAGCACGCGATGCCTATTTCTATAAAATGGCGGAGCAGCTTGCTAAAAAACACAAATTCAGTCTCAAAACACCTATTGAGAAACTCCCAGTTTCATTGCTCAATATTATTTTGTACGGAAACGAAGCAGGTGAATTTGAAGAACCGTCTGAAAATGAAAATCAGGCATCTTTTGAAGGAGTAGCAGCCATGATTTTAAGATGGTTTACTGAGAGTTCAAGTGAAGGCATCAGAGAGTGGGCTGAGAAATTTATGACATTACAAAGTTGTACATCTTGTAATGGTGATAGGTTGAAGAAAGAAAGCCTATTTTTTAAAATAGATGATAAGAATATTGCTGAATTGTCTAAGTTGAATCTTCGTACACTCTTTGGTTGGTTTGATTCATTGGAGAAAAGATTATCTGAAAAACAACAACTCATCGCAAAAGATATTTTAAAGGAAATAAGAGCACGCCTAACATTTTTGCTGGATGTAGGTTTGGGATATCTTTCTCTTGATCGTCCTACTCGAACACTCAGTGGGGGTGAATCGCAACGCATTCGGCTGGCAACTCAGATTGGATCTCAATTACAGGGCATCACCTATATATTAGATGAACCATCTATTGGGTTGCATCAAAGAGACAATCAACAATTGATTGGAGCGCTTCAGAATT
>CAYFLQ010000080.1:0-544 GCA_964344065.1 uncultured Sphingobacterium sp.
GCTTTTGACATGCCTTGATGGATTAAACTCTCCACTTCAGCTTTGTAGGCGTCATTGAACTTAACATAATAATCTCCAACAAAGTGATCTCCTTTTTGATGGGTGGAATCAGGTGTTGCTCCATTTGCATATCTTTTCCAAGCAATCATGCTTTTGCAGATATGAACTCCTCTGTCGTTTACGATACAGGCTTTTACAACATCGTATCCATTTGCTTTTTGAATCTCTGCTATACTTCTGCCAAGAAAATTGTTTCTAAGGTGACCCAAATGAAGGGGTTTGTTCGTATTGGGTGAGGAGTATTCCACCATGATTTTTTTCCCATTCATGGGGGCTTTACCAAAACATGGATCCTGATAATGCTGTTCAAGCATATCAAGTAAAAAATCTGGTTTAACAACAAGGTTTAAAAAACCCTTGATAATATTGAATGATTCAAATAGGCTGGATTCTTTTTCAGTTAAGTAAGAACCGAGTGAATTTCCTAATTGCTCAGGACTTAATTTCAATGATTTAACAAGTGAAAAAAGCACCAATGTATAGT
>CAYFLQ010000080.1:554-6191 GCA_964344065.1 uncultured Sphingobacterium sp.
GTCAAATTGATTTGGATTTCTTTTTCAGACAGATCCAATTGATACAAGGATTGAATGGCACCAAGGGCTTTGCTTCTGATGATTCCTGTTAACATTTTTTCTTGATTCCTGCGAAGGTACGATTCCCATATTTTAATTGAGTCTTTATTGGTAAATTTGCAGGAATTACAATGAGATTAGTAGAAGTAAAGGATCAACAATCCGCCCAACAATTTTTAGATGTACCATTCCTTATATACAGGGATGATCCTGCATGGATATGTCCACTTATCAACGATATCGAAGCTGTTTTTAATCCATCTAAAAACAATTTCTTCAGTTTTGGCACCTGCAATAGATGGGTGTTGATGGATGATCAAGGGAACCCAATTGGAAGAATTGCAGCCTTCATCAATAACAAAAAAGCTTTCAATGATGATGTACCTACTGGCGGTTGTGGTTTCTTTGAATGCATCAATAATCAAGCAGCAGCATTTTCTTTACTTAATCAAGCAAAAAACTGGCTAACAGAACATGGTATGAAAGCCATGATGGGACCCATTAATTTTGGTGAAACAGACATGTGGTGGGGACTGTTGGTAGATGGGTTTACCAATCCTTATTATGGAATGAATTACAATCCATCGTATTATCAGCAATTTTTTGTTGAGTTTGGATTCAAGGTGAAGTATGAACAAATTTCAAATAAGATTGATGTTGTTAAAGGGATGCCCGAAAAAGTGATCAAAATTGCAAAGTGGGTTGAGAAAAAAAATGGGTATGTATTTAAGCCGCTTGATCCTAAACAAATTTCCAAATTCGCAGCAGATTTCAAAGAGATCTACAATGATGCATGGAAAGATTTCGAAAATTTTACAGAAGTAACTGACGCAACGATCGTAGAGACGCTCGAGAAGATTAAACCAGTAATGGATCCAAATCTAATTTGGTTCAGTTATACTGCAAAAGGCGAGCCCGTTGCATTTGTAATGATTTTACCTGATACCAATGAATTGATTAAGGGCTTAAATGGCAAATTGAATATACTGGGTAAGTTGAAATTCTTATGGAATAAGATGACAGTTAAGCATAAAAAAATGCGGGCAGTCATCATGGGAACCAAAGAGTTGTACCGCAATCAAGGGCTGGAATCCTGTATGTTCATGAAGTTGCAAGAATATGTTCAGCCACTTGGGCATTATGAAGAATTAGAGTTATCATGGGTGGGTGATTTCAATTCCAAGATGCTGGCATTGCACCAAGCAGTAGGAGCAACGTATGCCAAAAAACATACAACATATATATTGAAGTTTTAAATTCATATTTTGAAGACCAGTATTGAGCGATTTCTAGATTTTTTATATCCGTTATTTAGCAAACTGTTTGACAAAACAACTTTTCGTTATGCGGCTTGTGGAGGTGCAAATACTGTTTTTGATCTCTTCCTGTTTTTTATCTTGTATAATTTTATTCTCCAAAAGCAAAATGTTGATCTGAGCATTATTACCGTTAGTCCACATATTGCATCCTTTTTACTGGCTTTCTTTATCAGTTTCCCCACAGGATTTTACCTGAACAAAACCATCGTTTTTCAAGAATCGTATCTCAGAGGTAGGGTTCAGTTGTTTCGATATTTTCTGACAGTTTGTTTGAGTTTATTGTTGAATTATTTCTTTCTTAAGTTTTTTGTTGAACAGATGCATTTTTATCCTACTGTTTCAAAATTCATCACCACCTTTTTTGTCGTGGGGGTTAGTTTTATTTCTCAAAAGTATTTTAGCTTCAAAACATCTGCTAAGTCGGGCACTTAAACGGTTAGAAAAGCTGACAAATTGTAATGTTTTTTCTCCCATAACTATCTGTTTGTCAGTTATTTACTGCAAAACATGACAAGTTTTCTTGATTTTCCCATCGGCATACTGATTGCATATTCCAAGTATCTAAACTTTGAACTATGGCAAAAATTATCGGAATAGACCTGGGTACTACCAATAGCTGTGTATCAGTAATGGAAGGAAATGAGCCTGTTGTGATTGCGAATGATGAGGGTAGAAGGACTTCTCCAAGTGTAGTTGCTTTCCTCAAAAATGGAGAAAGAAAAGTGGGAGATCCTGCCAAGCGTCAAGCTATTACGAACCCTATCAACACGATCACAAGTGTGAAGCGTTTTATGGGTCGTAGGTTTGATGAAGTAACAGAAGAGATCAAGCATTGGAGTTATAAAGTAGCAAAAGGAGATAACAATACTGTTAGAATTGATATTGATGGTCGTTTGTATACACCACAAGAAATCAGTGCAATGGTGCTTCAAAAAATGAAGAAAGTTGCTGAAGATTATTTGGGTCAAGAAGTCAATGAGGCTGTTATTACAGTTCCTGCTTATTTCAATGATGCACAACGCCAAGCCACCAAAGAAGCAGGTGAAATTGCTGGATTGAATGTTCGTCGAATCATCAACGAACCTACCGCAGCGGCGTTAGCGTATGGGTTGGATAAAAAAAATGTTGACAGTAAGATTGCAGTATTCGACCTTGGTGGTGGTACGTTTGATATTTCTGTGTTGGAATTAGGAGACGGAGTTTTTGAAGTGAAATCAACCAATGGAGATACACATCTTGGTGGTGATGACTTTGATAAAGTAATCATGGACTGGTTGGCAGAAGAATTCCAGAAAGAAGAAAATGTTGATTTGAGAAAAGATCCAATGGCTCTTCAACGTTTGAAGGAGGCTGCTGAAAAAGCCAAGATAGAATTATCTTCTTCATCAGAAACTGAAATCAATCTTCCTTATATCACTGCGATTGATGGTGTTCCCAAACACTTGGTGAAAAAACTTTCAAAAGCAAAGTTTGAGCAAATTGCTGACAATCTGTTTGAGCGTTGCCTCAAGCCATGTGAGCAAGCATTGAAAGATGCTGGTATGAAAGCATCTGATATTGATGAAGTAATCTTGGTTGGTGGATCTACCAGAATTCCAAAAGTTCAGGAAATCGTTGAAAAATTCTTTGGTAAAAAACCAAACAAGAGTGTGAATCCTGATGAAGCTGTTGCTATCGGCGCAGGTGTTCAGGGTGCAGTGCTTACAGGTGAAGTTAAAGATGTATTGTTGCTAGATGTAACTCCGTTGGGGTTAGGTATCGAAACCTTGGGTGGGGTGATGACAGTATTGATTCCATCTAATACTACGATTCCTACCAAAAAATCTGAAACATTTTCTACTGCAGCAGACAATCAACCTGGTGTACAAATTCAAGTATTACAGGGAGAGCGACCAATGGCCAATCAAAATAAAACATTGGGAATTTTCAACCTCGATAATATTCCACCAGCACCGAGAGGGGTTCCTCAAATTGAAGTAACCTTCGATATTGATGCAAACGGTATTTTGAATGTAAGCGCGAAGGACAAAGGAACAGGTAAAGAGCAAAAGATTCGCATTGAGGCTGGTAGTGGTTTGACAAAAGAGGAAATTGAGAAGATGAAGGCTGAAGCGAAAGCCAACGAAGCAACTGATAAAGAAGCGCGTGAAAAAGTTGAAAAGATCAATGCTGCAGATGGATTGATTTTCCAGACTGAAAAGCAATTGAAAGAATTTGGTGAGAAAATTCCAGCAGAAAAAAAATCTGTCATTGAAAATGCGCTCAACAAATTAAAAGAAGTTCACAAACAACAAGATCTTGCAAACATTGAAGCAGCTACCAAAGAATTGAATGATGCATGGATGGCAGCTAGTCAGGATATGTACAATGCAACCCAAGGTGCAGAACAAGGAGCACAACAAACTGGAGCTGAACAAGCTTCAGGAGCTTCAAGTGCTGAAAATGTAACGGATGCTGAATTCGAAGAAGTAAAATAGTTGTTGGTTTTTAAGCATATCAAAGCGACTTGATTTTTCAGGTCGCTTTTTTATTTTACTTCGATCCAAGTGTGATCTGCAAGCATTTTTACAGAGGCAATGGTAGTGAATTGATTGTTCCATTCTTTGGGTGCAATCATTGAAAGAAAAAGTGATCCATCTTTCTTTTCATACAAATGATAGACGTTTCCCATCACTGGAGTAAAGCTGAGTTGGGCATTGTAGATCATCATCGATAATTCTTTTCTTCTATTGATTTCTTGTGCTTGTGATGCCAATAATTCAATTTGCTGTCTGAGCTGATTCAATTGTAAATCAGTTTGTTCTTCCATGGCCGTCAATGCTTTGTGCTTGATCATCCCAACTTCTGTTGGTTTTATGACGGCTCCTGCTACTGATGCAGCATAGGGTAATACACTGAGCTGCTTGTGATAAATAGAAATATCAATTTCGTCATTTTCTCCATCCCCAAATGTTGTTTCAGTAACTTTCAAATAACCATTGTGTAAAATTTCGTGTTGGATGGATATGAATGGTTTCTTATTGGAGAATAAGTGTACAGTAAAGTTTTTATGATCTTGAAATTGATAGCAGGCTTCATTGAAGATCAGATTATTTATGATGGGGTGCCTGTTCCCGTCAGGGATGATAGAATAGGTTGTATTGTAGGCATGGTTGTCAATGCCAACCCAATTTATTTCTATCTGTAATTCAGATGTGTTACTTAGGAAACCAAGTTTGTAGGTGCCTGATTTTGGTCTTTCATTGGTATGATAGGTGCCCATTTCAGGGAACAATTGCCAGGAAAACAAAAAGTTGTATAACTCATGCATCATGCTATCAAAAACAATTGATTATAGAAATTGTTGAATAAAACTACCTCAATCCGATCTGAGGTATTTGATTTAACTTTGCACGCATATGACAATCGAGCATTTAAAAGTTATGAGAGACCGTGTTGCTGTCTTGAGGAGGTTTCTTTGACGTCGAGAACAGGCAACATAAGGTAAACGAGGACAAACAGAAGTCGCTATCACCAGGTTTTTGGGATGATAACAAGCGTGCGACCGAGATTTTAAAAAATATAAAGCTCAATGAGTATTGGCTGAATCTATTCCAACATACCTCCAACTCAGTGGAAGATTTTTCTGTTTTATTTGATTTTTGGAAGGAAGGAGAGTGCACAGAGGAGGAAGTCAAACAATCCTATGAAAAATCTTTGCAATTATTGGATGAAGCAGAATTCAAGAGCACACTCAATCAGCCTGAAGATGAACTTCCTGCAGTATTGCAAGTGAACAGTGGTGCAGGTGGAACAGAGAGTCAAGACTGGGCTGAAATGCTTGTCAGGATGTACAGAATGTATGGTGATAAACAGGGATGGACAGTTACAGAACTGGATTGGCAAGATGGAGATGGTGCTGGCATTAAATCCGCTGTATTGCAATTTGATGGGCCCTTCGCATACGGTTTTTTAAAAGCTGAAAATGGCGTGCATAGATTGGTAAGGATTTCTCCTTTTGATAGCAATGCACGAAGACATACTTCGTTTGCTTCAGTATATGTTTATCCACTTGTGGATGATTCCATTGAGATAGAAGTGAGTCCTGCGGATATCGAATGGGAATTTTATCGTTCAGGGGGTAAAGGTGGACAGAATGTAAACAAAGTTGAAACTGCAGTTAGACTTAAACACATCCCGAGTGGAATCATTGTTGAATGTCAACAGGCAAGAACACAAGGAGAAAACAGAGAGAAAGCATTGAAGATGCTGAAGAGTAAATTGTATGAGGAAGAAAAGA
>CAYFLQ010000081.1:0-6149 GCA_964344065.1 uncultured Sphingobacterium sp.
TTGAAAAAGGCACCATCATTTGTTATTTATTGAGTGACGCTGCACAGATTGCAATGTGGCCAACCGTTAAAAAACATTTAACTCCTGGTAAAGCCTTGTATTTCTCTCATGGATTTGGCATTACATACAGAGAGCAAACTGGGATCATTCCACCTGCAGATGTGGATGTATTCCTTGTTGCCCCTAAAGGTTCTGGCACATCATTGAGAAGGATGTTCTTGCAAGGAAGAGGATTGAACTCAAGCTATGCTATTTTCCAAGATGCAACCGGTAAGGCAAAAGACAGAGTAGTAGCATTGGGAATTGCCATTGGTAGTGGTTACCTATTTGAGACAGATTTCAAAAAAGAGGTATTCAGTGATCTAACTGGAGAAAGAGGAACCTTGATGGGTGCTATCCAAGGTATTTTTGCTGCACAGTATCAGGTGTTGCGTGAAAAAGGGCATACGCCATCAGAAGCTTTCAATGAAACTGTTGAGGAGTTGACTCAATCACTTATGCCATTGGTTGCAGAAAATGGAATGGATTGGATGTATGCAAACTGTTCTACGACTGCACAAAGAGGAGCATTGGATTGGTGGAAAAAATTCAGAGATGCAACATTGCCTGTTTTCAATGATCTTTATAACAGTGTTGCAACGGGCAAAGAGAGCCAACGCAGCATCGACAGCAATTCTCAACCTGATTATAGAGAAAAGCTTGAGGTTGAATTGAAGGAATTGAGAGAGAGTGAAATGTGGCAGGCTGGCAAAACTGTTAGAAGTTTGAGACCAGAAAACCAATCGAAATAACATTTCAAGTATTTTGAATACAAGGGGCAGAAATTCTGCCCCTTTTTCGTTGATTTATGTCCTGCTTTTGCACCTGTAATGTATATTTGTAAAAATTTTAATTTTCCATGAATCTTCACGAATACCAAGCCAAGGAATTACTGAAAAAATATACTGTTCCTGTTCAAGAAGGTGTTGCATGCAGCACAGTTGATGAAGCGATAGCAGCATACAATAGTATCAAAGAAAAAAGTGGAAGCAAGTTTGCTGTGGTAAAAGCACAGATTCATGCAGGAGGAAGAGGAAAAGGACAAATCAAAGAAAATGGCATCAATGGTGTGAAAGTTGGCAAAAGCCTTGAAGACATCAAAGAATTTGCTGAAAAAATTCTTGGTGGAACATTGGTAACTATTCAGACTGGTCCAACTGGAAAACTAGTAAATAAGATCTTGGTTGCACAAGACATGTATTATGATGGGCCGACTGAAAGAAAAGAATTTTATTTATCCATCTTATTAGATAGATCGAAAGGACAAAATGTAATCATGTACAGTACTGAAGGTGGAATGAACATCGAAGATGTGGCGCATGATACACCTGAGAAAATTTTTAGAGAATGGGTACATCCTGGTGGTGGACTCCTCCCCTTTCAAGCTAGAAAAATTGCTTTTAATTTAGGACTAAGTGGAGATGCATTTAAGAACATGGTGAAATTTGTCACCAACCTTTACAATGCTTATGTTGGTCTAGATTGTTCAATGCTTGAAATCAACCCATTGTTCAAAGCAGCAGACGACAAGATTATTGCAGTTGACTGTAAAATGAATTTGGATGAGAATGCATTGAGCAGACATCCTGATTTGCAAGCCATGCGCGATCTAACAGAAGAAGATCCTACTGAAGTTGAAGCAGGTAAATTCAATTTGAATTTTGTGAAACTGGATGGCAACGTAGGATGCATGGTCAACGGTGCAGGTTTGGCCATGGCAACCATGGATATGATTAAACTCAGTGGCGGCGAACCAGCAAACTTCTTGGATGTAGGTGGAACTGCCAATGCACAAACAGTAGAAGCTGGATTCAAAATCATCTTACAAGATCCCAATGTAAAAGCTATTCTGATCAATATTTTCGGAGGCATTGTGAGATGTGATAGAGTTGCCTCAGGTGTAATTGAAGCATATAAGAACCTAGGAAACATCCATATCCCCATTATCGTTCGTTTACAGGGCACCAATGCCGCTGAAGCGAAAAAATTGATTGATGAAAGTGGATTGAAAGTACAAAGCGCCATATTACTCAGCGAAGCAGCAGAACTCGTTAAGAAGGCTGTTGCTTAGCAATAAACATACAACAACGATTGAAACATTTCCTTACCCTGATGGTATTGGCTCTTGCCATGCATTCAGTAGCCGTATCTCAACGTAAAAACGAAGAATACAAATACTTTATCAAAAGGGCTCCTTCCCCTATCCAAATTGATGGAGAGGTAGATCCTGTTTGGTCAACCGCACAAAATGCAACTGATTTCCAAATGGTGCTGCCCATGGATACCAGTAAAGCCAAGATAAAAACGGATGTAAAAATGTTTTATGATTCATCCGGTATCTATCTACTGGCTGTTAATTACATTGAACCCGGACAAAAATTTATGGTTGAGTCATTAAAGCGTGATTTCAACTTTGGTAAAAATGATAATTTCCTGTTATTCATGGATCCGTTTAATGACCAAACAAATGGATTCACTTTTGGATCGAATGCTGCAGGAGCACAATGGGACGGTTTGTTATACGATGGAGGAAAGGCGGATCTGAACTGGGACAACAAATGGAATTCAGTAACCAAGTATTATACTGATAAATGGATTTGGGAGGCATATATTCCATTCAAAACCATTCGATATAAAAATGGGATCACCACCTGGGGTATACAATTCAGCAGGCTGGATATTTCAAAAGCTGAAAAATCAAGCTGGGCACCTGTTCCAAGGCAGTTCCCTACTGCATCGTTGGCTTATACAGGAATGTTGGTTTGGGATCAGCCACCTCCAGATGCCGGACAGAACATTTCCTTGATACCGTATTTACTGACTGGAGGATCAAAAAATTATGTTGCCAATACCGCAACAAAATTTAGAAATGATATTGGATTAGATGCTAAAGTTGCTGTTACTTCATCGCTCAACTTAGACCTATCTATACATCCAGATTTTTCGCAAGTTGAAGTAGACAGACAAGTAACCAATCTAGACAGATTTGAACTTTTCTTTCCAGAAAGAAGACAATTCTTCATTGAGAATGGGGATCAGTTCAACAACTTTGGCTACTCAACCATTCGACCATTTTTTTCAAGAAGAATTGGACTGAATGCACCCATTCAATATGGTGCAAGACTCAGCGGAAAATTGAATAAGAATTGGAGAATGGGATTCATGAATATGCAAACTGAAAGAGAGATCAATACAAAAACTCCCATTCAGAATTATACGGCATTTGCTATACAAAGGAAGGTATTTGCAAGATCCAATATTGGATTGTTATTTGTAAACAGAGATCAATTGTTAGGCAAAGACGAGAAAGACCCCTCTTATCTTGCCAATCCATTTAACAGAAACATTGGGCTGGAATACAATCTTGCCTCTTCAAATAATTTATGGACAGGCAAATACATGGTCTTAAAATCGTTTTCTAAAAATACTTCTGGAGATGATTTTACCCATGCAGGAAATATTCAATACAGCAGCAAAAAATGGCTGATCAACTATCAACAAGAATCTGTTGGAAAGCAATACAGTGCTGAGGTTGGCTATGTTCCCAGAAAAGATTATTTCAAAATATCTCCATCTGTTTCAAGAATTTTCTTTTCAAAAAATCCAAAAATCACCAGTCACACGATCAAAGTAATGAACTTTGATTACTTCACGAGAAGATTAAAAATGACAGATAACACAACTTATCTGGCTTATACGTTGACTTTACGAAATCAAGCAACATATACGGCATGGGTAGCACATGACTATATTAAATTATTGCAACCATTTGACCCAACGAATTATACAAAAGATACATTGGCAAGAGGCACCCAACATAAATGGAATTCCTTTGGAACTGAACTCGCATCAAAGCCTCAACAGCTTTTAACATATTTGGTATCGGCACGTTTCGGTGGGTATTATTTTAATGGAAACAGAACATTCGTAAGTGCAGATCTAGGCTATCGTTTACAACCCTATTTTAGCTTGACGATGAGCACAAGCTACAATAATATTTCCCTGCCTGCTCCATGGAACAATCATACCTTTTGGCTAGTGGGCCCAAGAATAGATGTAACCTTTACCAATAAATTATTCTTCACTACGTTCTTGCAGTATAATAATCAGCAGAACAACATCAATGTGAATACCAGATTTCAATGGAGGTACAAACCTGCTTCTGATTTATTCCTTGTATATACCGACAACTATTACCCCGCTCCCTTCAATGTAAAGAACAGAGCATTGGTATTGAAGTTTAACTATTGGTGGAATCTATAAAAGTTGATTACATTTTCTTGGCGTCTTCCAAGAACTTTGCCAGCCCAATATCAGTCAATGGATGCTTGAGCAGTCCCAATATTGAATCGAGTGGACATGTACAAACATGTGCACCAGCTTCTGCGGATCTTACAATATGCAATGCATTTCTAATGGATGCAGCCAATATTTGGGTATCAAAACCTTGCAATGTATAAATGTGATTGATTTGTTCGATCAATTGAACCCCATCCCAATTGCTATCATCTACTCGACCAATAAACGGCGAAACATAAGATGCACCTGCTTTTGCAGCCAGTATAGCCTGTCCTGCAGAGAAGACCAAGGTACAATTGGTTCTAATCCCATTATCAGTAAACCATTTTATGGCTTTAATTCCATCTTTGATCATAGGCACCTTTACCACAATATTTTTGTGAATGGCCGCTAATTGTTTACCCTCTTCCACCATTTCTTTGAAATCTGTAGAAAGAACCTCAGCACTGACATCTCCATCAACCAATGCACAGATATCTGCGTAATGTTTAAGGATATTATCCTGCCCTTTAATCCCTTCTTTTGCCATTAAAGATGGATTGGTAGTAACACCATCTAGAATACCCAAATCATTGGCTTCTTTGATGTGTGCAAGGTTGGCTGTGTCGATGAAAAATTTCATGGGTTATGCTATTTGCCGGCAAATTAATTAAAAGAAGAGGAAAGTTTGAGATGAGATATGCACAAAAAAATAGCAGGTTGCTTACATCGCACCGCTCAACCACCTACCCTTGCTACCTTCCGGTCCTGGGGGAGTTCAGCAGGAGCTGGTCGTGTAAGACCTGCCGCCGCAAATATACGAAAATCACTGCAGTGTTCTATTGAACTGGCTGTTGATTTGTCTAATCGCTAACAATTGATCTGATCTGCCCCCTAGTTCACGATAATACACCAGCACCGTATAGGTATTTTCAGTTTCCCAAGCATCTTGCTCTGTAAGACTTGAATTAAATACTGATTGTCCGTTTATCAATTGGCGAACACCATATTGATAATCATAATAACCCTGTTTTAAAAAAAGAGTTGTTTCATAAGTCCCTCTTTCTGCATTGAATTCCATTTTGGCTTCTTTATCGTCTCCATCATTTGTCAGTCTACCTAAAACATAAACTTCACCTTGTGAAAAAGGCAGTCCATCTTTAGGCCTGAAAGTAAAATGCACTTTAGCATAATCTGCATTCCAAAATGGATTCAATTGATCGATCGTTTCATTTACAAATAACCCGTTTAAATCACGATAGTAAAAATATTGTTTGGGCAATCGAGGCACATCTTCTTTTACATACAATTCAAAACTGGCATTGGTGTTCTGTTGGCGGGTAATCCTATCTCCCAGCAAGCGAAAACTTCGCAAATTCAACCATCTGAATTCCTTTCCAGCGGGGAAAACCATGTTGTTTTCATTGTTATATTGAATCAATCCCTGGCGTATGAATGTAGGCTGGTTGATGGACAAGCTATTATCCCATCGATAATTTTGTAATATTTTAATTTGAACTTGCTGTTGCGGATATCGAATATCCATGTTGGTTGTTTCAAGCTGTATTTGTAGCCTATGATGTGTTTGAAAAAACTGTTGATTAAATGGTTGGGTTATTTGAACTGCTGCATTTAATTTTTCTTCCACCACAAGCAACCTTCTGGTAAATACCAATTTACTGGTATCGCCATCCAAAAATACTTTCAGCAAATAATTTCCTGATTTGGTAGGCATACAATTTTTATCAGGAATGTTGGCTTGATAATGGGTGTACCGTGTTAGAGAAATACTGGATGCCTTGTAGTTGCTTATTCTCATCTGGAAATACCCT
>CAYFLQ010000082.1:0-6144 GCA_964344065.1 uncultured Sphingobacterium sp.
GTATATACATTTTTTCTTTTACCAAAAAAACCTTTGGCTTGCTTGAGTATCCTTTTTCTGCGTGCTCTAGAGGCAACAGCATTTTTTGAACGTGGCATATCTTAATTCTTTAAAATTGTTTGAAATGAAAAAATCTATTTGAGACGGAGCAAACGCTTAACAAAATCAAGATTTGCATGATGCACTTGACCTTCTATACGAAGCGCTCTTTTTCTTTTGGTTGATTTTTTCGTTAACAAGTGGCCACGAGTGGGCTTTCTGAAAGTAATCTTACCGCTTCCGGTAATTTTAAAAGTTTTTTTCGCCCTTGAGTGGGTTTTAACTTTTGGCATAACTCAGTATTTAATGTTACCCCTTCTGGTGTTTCCGAACAGACGGAAAGCTTATGGAACCGTATGGGAATAATTCCAAGATTGCTCTTGGAGGTTGCAAATTTACAAGATTTTGATAAAATATCTTCCTTTTTTGACTTTTTTATTCATTAATGACTGGTATTCAACCAGTTATTATTTTGAGTATTGCTGTCAGGATACACTTTATCAGGGTCAATCTCTACTCTTTTAAGCTCCTCTTGAACCGGAATTCTGGCTTTAATCGTCCAGGCATTTTGCCATACTTCCACTGGCAATTGCACCCTGCCCTTCACCCCAGAAACTGTTTCATATTCAATGACCACTGGCATGGCCATTTTCTCAAGGTTGTTGATGGTTACTACATATCCATTCTTCACTCCTCCAACTTGTGGCTCAACTTTTCCAATGGCTTGATCTAGTTTCCAGTTTTCAAGGATCATTCCTTTCCAAAACCAACCTAAGTCTTCCCCTACACTGCTTTCAATAGAACGGAAAAAATCCCAAGGAGATGGGTGTTTAAATGACCAATCTTTGATATATTTTTTAAAGGCGGCATCAAAACGTTGTTGTCCAACGATCTGATCTCTCAATAAGTTTAAAGCATACCCCGGTTTCATATACAGAGATAGTCCAATGTTGAACTCTTTCAATCCGTCAGGAGTTTTCATAATGGCTTCAGTTCGATCATTGAACATGTATTTTGCCATCTCATGCATGTTGGCTTCAGGTGATTTATATTCACCATTGTTAAAATCATCATCTGCAATTGAATTGATGAATGTATTGAATCCTTCATCCATCCAACCATATTTCCTTTCATTGCTACCAACAATCATTGGAAACCAGGTGTGCCCTAGTTCATGATCGGTTACACCCCATAATCCTTCTGTCTTTGCATTCGCACCGCAAAACACAATACCGGGATACTCCATACCTCCAACATTGCTTGCAACATTGGTTGCAATGGGATATGGATATTCAAACCAACGTTTAGAATAATTTTCAATGGAAGCTTTAGCATATTCTGTACTTCTCGCCCATGCGTTCTTCCCATCTGAACTTCTAGGATATACAGATTGAGCAAGAGCAGTTTTACCACTGGGCAGATTAATTTTTGCTGCATCCCAGATAAAGGATTTTGAACTTGCCCATGCAAAATCTCTTGCATTTGAAATAGCGTATTTCCAAGTGAGGGTTTTTTTATTTGGACGACTGTTGGGGTTATCAACATCTTTATTGCTACGAATAACTACAGTGGAATCAGATACATGCGCTTGCTGATAGAGTTTCAGTTGTTCAGCTGTCATCACCTCAGCAGGATTGAGCAAGTCACCTGACGCTACAACAATATGATTTGCTGGTGCTGTGATGGCTACCTCAAAATTTCCATACTCTAAATAAAATTCACTGGCACCTAAGTATGGGAGCGTATTCCATCCTTGTATATCATCAAACACGCAAATACGAGGATACCACTGAGCAATAGCGAAAATATTTCCATCTTCATTTTTAAGAATTCCTGTTCGATCAGCTCCGTATTCTGGTACGATAAAAGAAAAATCAACTTTTACAACAACCTTGTCGCCACCAGTCTTGAGCGTTTTTGGAAGGTCAATTCTCATCCTGGTATCTGTGATGTCTGGCTGAACAGCAGACTCCATTATTTTCCCTGCAACTGAACTCAATACTTTTACAGATTCAATTTTATACCCACCATTTATTTCACTGCTCACGCCAGTATATCTGCTGCGACCATTTACAGGCAATTTTGCATAGCCTCTGGATGATGGATTGAATAAATTCTGATCAAGTTGAAACCACAAGAAGTTATGCTGATGCGGACTGTTATTGGTATAAGTAAGCGTAACACTACCTTTTACTTCATTGGTAACATCATTCAATTCAGCTTTGATTGAATAATCAGCTCTGTTTTGCCAATATGCACTGCCAGGTTCACCATTTCCTGTGCGCAACGTATTGCCATATTGTTTATAGAAAAGTGGATTGAATAATTCGTTGGGATCATACTTTGTTTGAATGGATTCTTGAGCTATCAATTGAAATTGCACAAGCAGTAAAAAAACAATGAACCTACATCTCATATAATTTATTTTATTTTTTTAATTTTCTTAACCCCAACTGAACCTTGGAAAGAAGGTATTGGTGGATTGATTTTCATAATGGTAACTTCCACTTGTGAAATGTGCTTGAAATGATTGCAAATGGATAGGATGATCCTATCGGCCAATACTTCAAGCAACTTTTCAGTTTTCTCAAACTCGTCTTTCAGTAGCACATATACTTTTTCATAATCAACGGTGTCCTCTAATGATAGTATTTGCACTTCTTCGACATCTATTTTAATATCAATGTTGAATGAAGTTCCAAGCTCATTCTCCAATGGATGAACACCATGGTAACCAAACAAAATTATATCCTGTAAAATTATCTGCATTTAGTTCCCAAAAAATAAATAAGCCAAGAAAATTGAAGTAATAATTCCCACTAAATCTGCCAACAGCATGCTTCCGATGGCATATCTGGTATTTTTAACAGCAATGGATCCAAAATAAACAGCCACCACATAAAAAGTAGTATCACTGGTACCTTGAAAAATGGCAGATAGTCTTCCTGCAAAAGAATCTGCACCATAAGTATTCATAGTATCGACCATCATAGCTCTTGCTCCACTCCCACTTAATGGTTTCATCAATGCTGTTGGCAATGCCTGTACAAACTGGGTGTCAACACCTAATGATGAAAAGAGATTCCCTAAGATATTAGTAGTGAATTCAAACGCACCTGAACTTCTGAGCACGCTGATGGCAACCAACATGGCAACGAGATAAGGAATGATTTTGATTGCAACTTCAAAGCCACCCTTGGCACCTTCCACAAAAGATTCAAAAAGATTTACTTTTTTGTACATACCTCCGACAAGAAAAACAAGAAATATGAACAAGATCAATCCGTTGCTCAATACTGATGAGAAGTTTTCAATCTCTGTTTGAAGCAGAAAAAACTTAATATAACTAATTAGCAATCCAATGATGACAGAGATGCCTACGATCCATCCTAACACCACAGGTTGGAGAAGATTGATTTTTTGTTTGAACGATACGATCAGCAACGCAGCAATGGTAGCACTGAATGTTGCAATCATGCATGGCAGAAAAATATCTGTTGGATTAGCTGCAGCAGGTGTAACTGATGCCCTGATGGCTATGATGCTTATGGGAATGAGTGTAAGCCCAGAGGCATGCAAAACCATAAACATGATTTGTGCATTGGTAGCTGTTTCTTTATGTGGATTCAACTCTTGTAAACTCTGCATTGCTTTTAGTCCGAAAGGTGTCGCTGCATTGTCTAGTCCTAAAAGATTTGCAGAAAAATTCATGATCATATGTCCAAATGCTGGATGTTTATCAGGAACTTCTGGGAACAATTTGCTGAAAAATGGACCTACAATTCTTGAAAGGAATCTTATTGCACCAGCTTTCTCTCCTATGTTCATGAAACCCAAAAAAAGTGTCATGATTCCAATCAGTTTAAAAGAGAGATCCACACTATCACCAGCGGATTTAAAGATACCTTCTGTGATGGTTTTAAATATCATCACATCACCTGTGATGAGCCATTTGAACAGGGCTACAGCAAAGGCAACAATGAAAAAAGCAAACCATATGATATTTAAAGCCATATTGTTAGATTTAGAAAACTTCCTTCAACCAAGACGCTTCTGAGGCATTCTCACTACCTTTGCATCGCAAATTTTTAATTATGGCGTTACAGGCAGGGATTGTCGGATTACCAAATGTAGGAAAATCAACTTTATTTAATGCGTTGAGCAATGCAAAGGCACAAGCTGCCAATTTTCCGTTTTGTACCATTGAACCCAATGTTGGCGTAATAACTGTTCCAGATCAACGATTGATTGAACTTGAAAAATTGGTAAAACCACAAAAGGTTGTTCCCACAACTGTTGAAATTGTAGATATAGCCGGATTGGTTAAGGGTGCGAGCAAAGGTGAAGGATTGGGAAATCAATTTTTAGGAAACATCCGGAATACCGACGCCATCATTCATGTATTGAGATGCTTTGAAGACGAGAATGTTATTCACGTAGATGGAAATGTCAACCCCATCAGAGATAAAGAAGTCATCGACACTGAACTTCAATTAAAGGACTTGGAAAGTGTTGACAAGAAATTGGCCAGGGTTGAAAAAATGTCCAAAACAGGTGACAGGGAAATTCAACGTTGCATTGAAGTGTTAAAAGAGCTCAAAAGTTTTCTTGAACAAGGTAAAAATGCACGTGCATTTGAAATCAGTAAAGAGGAAAAGGAAAAATTCATCCACGATCTTTTTCTTTTAACCATCAAGCCTGTCATCTATGTATGCAATGTGGATGAAAAAAGTGTTGTGAAAGGAAATCCATTCACGCAACAAGTGATGGATGCCATCAAACATGAAAAAGCAGAAATTCTATTCATCAGTGCTGCCATTGAAAGCGAGATTGCTGTGATGGAAAGTTATGATGACAGAAAAATGTTTCTAGAAGATATGGGATTAACTGAAAGCGGAGTTGTGAGATTGATTAAATCCACTTATCAACTGTTGAACCTTGCAACCTATTTTACTGCAGGCGTTCAGGAAGTACGTGCCTGGACCATCACAAAAGGAATGTTGGCACCACAAGCAGCAGGTGTTATTCATACTGATTTTGAAAAAGGATTTATAAGAGCAGAAGTAATAGGCTACGATGATTTCGTAACACTGGGTTCAGAAAATGCCTGTAAAGAAGCAGGAAAAATGGCAGTTCAGGGCAAGGACTACATTGTAAAAGATGGCGACATCATGCATTTCAGGTTTGCTGTTTAAAGAAACTTACATAAAATAAAAAACCGGATTCTAGATCCGGTTTTTTTATGTTTTCACTATTCGTTTTGTTATTGTGGTAACAATACCATATCAATTTTATGGTATACACCATTGATTGCATGGCGATCCTTCGCAGTGATTTTCGAATAGATTGGATTTTTTGCACCTTTCACACCTTGTGCAGCATCAACAGTTAACAATGGTGCCGCAGCTCCTAAAGAAGCAGACAGCAATGTAGGAATTGGAGTAGCTGTTGTAGGAAGATTGGGTGAGAATGCTCTTGATAGCAACACGTGATAGGCAACAATTCCTCTTACAGTTGTTGCAGGCAACAAAGAAAAAGAGGTAGGTGATTGTGGCAAGCCCAACACAGCAAACAAATTTTTGAATGCATCATTGGTTGGAGCCATGATGGTGAAGTTTGCAAGAGGATTGGCTAAATAATCCTGAAATCTTGATCCAGCAGGTACACCGGCATCAGCTGCCAAAACAGCAGCTACAAGATATTGAAGATCTGCATCTCTGGCCATTGTATCTAACAATACCCTGGTTGGAGGTGCAGTTACGGCATATAATTTATGAATTACACCGTTTACAGCAATTGCATCTGTTGATGTAACAGGGATGTTGTTTAAATACATAGTAGTTCCTCTCTTCGATGGAAAATTGCTGAACCTAACCAAGGGATTGGTGTTGGGCGCAGGAATGATGAATGAAGTTGGGAACTGTACATTCGGAAATGTTGTAGGAATATCTGCAGACATCAGGATTTTACCTGGAATGATATGATATTGAACAACGCTGGTTACTGTAGAGGCAGGAATAGCTGCAATGGCAGCTGCTGGTAATCCAGACAGGGTAAATCCTGCATCAGTGGGTGCAAATACAGTAAACACTTTAGACTTATCTG
>CAYFLQ010000083.1:0-6139 GCA_964344065.1 uncultured Sphingobacterium sp.
TGCTCAACTCAATATTATCCTCTTCAGACTGTTTGATAAAGACCAAGAAGTCGTCTATTATTTTTTTGATGGGTATATTGTAGATATCTAATTCATCTCGCTCAATGAAAAACAACAAAAGGTCAAATGGCCCTTCAAACTGTGGTAAACTGATCTGGTAACTTGCCGTATTCACAATATGGATTTAAAGAAAATGTAAGACGACAAATATAAACAATAGGCCTTATTTTACCGATATTTGCAGCCAAAATTTGGTCACCATGAAATGGCTGTTGTTCGTTCTTCTTTGTTTGATTTGGGGCAGTTCGTTTGTACTGATGAAAACCGGCTTGGAAGCGCTTAGTCCATATCAGGTTGCATCCATACGAATCATCTTTGCCGGTGTATTCATGCTTCCATTTGCAAAAAAAGCTTACTCAGCAGTGCCAAAAGAAGTCATTCGTCCGATCATCATCTCTGGATTTTTGGGAACATTTTTCCCTGCATATTTATTTTGCATAGCACAAACAAAAATCGACAGTTCACTTGCAGGTATTTTAAATGCACTTACTCCCCTTGCAACCATCGGAATTGGTACAGCTTTTTTTAATATGAAATTGGGATGGATCAAATGGGCTGGTATGATCTTGGGATTTGCAGGAATGTTGGTGTTGTTGTTGAATGGAAACAAAGGCATCAGTTTTCAATATATTGGATATGCCTTTTTCGTGGTGATCGCTACGTTGTGTTATGGACTGAATGTAAACGTAGTTTCAAAATATTTGAAAAATGCAGCACCCATGCACATTGCTACCATCGCCTTTACTTCACTTATTCTGCCTACTCTGATGATACTTTTTCTGACTGGATATTTCACAGATCCTCGCTTGATCAATGGTGAGTGGACCAACGGAACCATTGCAGCTGCTGTGTTGGGAGTACTGGGAACAGGAGTAGCATCTGTTACCTTCTATATGTTGATGAAAAAGGCAGGTCCCGTTTTTGCATCCATGGTAACCTACGGAATTCCTTTCGTTGCAATTGCATGGGGGATTACAACAGGAGAAACCATCACCTGGATGCAGGTCATAGGCATGATCATTATTTTGATGGGAGTGAAATTGGCGAATTAAACGCTCATAATTTCCTTCTCTTTGGAAGCAAGATGTTTGTCGACCAATGCAATAAATTTATTGGTCATTTCCTGTATATCATTTTCAGCATCTACCGCCTGATCCTCACTGAGACCAGCTTTTTGCAGTTTCTTTACTTGCTCAATGGCATCTCTTCTGATATTGCGGATGGCAACTTTAGAGTGTTCTCCCTCAGCTTGTACTCTTTTTACAATCTCTTTTCTTCTTTCTTCTGTCAAAGGAGGCAAGAATATACGAATGATGGTCCCGTCATTTTGAGGAGTAACTCCAATATTCGCAGCAATGATGGAACGCTCAATGGGCTGAAGCATGTTCTTTTCCCAAGGTTGAATGGTAAGTGTTCTTGCATCTGCCACTGCAATGTTTCCAACCTGAGCAATTGGGGTAGGTGATCCATAATAATCCACCACCAATCCGTCAAACATCTGTGGATTTGCTCTTCCGGCCCTCACTTTGACAAGCTCTGATTCTAAGTGAGCAATGGCCTTGTTCATTAAATCTGATGCTGTATTGATATGTGCTTGTAATTCGGCAGACATAAAGAATAATTTGGTGGTGCAAAGCTAACAAAAACCTTAGTTTTGCAACAAAGAATCTACATGGCAAGCTTGCAGGAAACAGCAACACAAATAAGAAGAGACATTGTTCGCATGGTACACGCAGTACAAAGTGGCCACCCAGGTGGGTCATTGGGATGCACTGATTTTTTAACAGCATTGTATTTTAACATCATGGAACACAATCCATCGTTCAAAATGGATGCCACCAACGAAGATGTTTTCATTTTGTCGAACGGACATATTTCGCCTGTTTTCTACGCATGCCTTGCTCGTTCAGGATATTTCCCAGTGCAAGAACTTGGAACATTTAGAAAATTGAATTCAAGGTTACAAGGCCATCCAACCACACACGAGCATCTGCCAGGTGTAAGAATCGCCTCAGGTTCATTGGGACAGGGATTGAGTGTTGCAACTGGAACTGCGCTTGCAAAAAAATTAAACAAGGATAGCCATATCGTGTATTCATTGCACGGAGATGGTGAATTACAGGAAGGTCAAATATGGGAGGCCGTTATGTTTGGAGCACACCATAAAGTTGATAATTTGATTGCAACAATCGACTGGAATGGGCAACAGATTGATGGACCTACAGACAAAGTAATGTCGCTCGGTAATATCAAAGAAAAATTTGAATCATTTGGATGGGCTACACTCGAAATGAAAGGCAATGATATGGATGATGTAGTGAAGGTGCTCAACGATGCAAAAGCACTTGTAGGAAAAGGAAAACCCATTGCCATCATGATGCACACCCTCATGGGAAAAGGGGTAGACTTTATGGAAAACGATCATGGATGGCATGGCATTGCGCCCAATGATGATCAGCTTGCCAAAGCATTGGCACAATTGCCTGAAACATTAGGTGATTATTAAACTATCGCAAAGAAAGTTGTTGTAAGGCTGCTTTTCTGGCTGGTATCCAAGATGCAATCAATCCTATGGCAATTACGGTAGCTGCAACAATTGCTACATCCTGTAATCTCCATTCAATGGGGTAATAATCAATCAGGAAACTCGCACCCTGTAAAGGAATCAATTTAAATGTTGTTTGCAGATAGCAAACAAAAATGGCCAATGACACTCCGCCTATGCTTCCAATGACGGAGAGTAAAATGCCTTCAAGAAGAAATATTTTCTGAATCAGAAAATCTGTTGCACCCATTGACTTCAAAATTTGAATATCACGTTGCTTTTCCAACACCAGCATACTCAGTGATCCTATCATATTGAAGGCTGCTACTATAAGGATCAACAAGAATATTCCATAGATAGCAAGTTTTTCTAATCGGATGGTTGTATACAGTGTTCTGTTTTGCTCAAAGCGATCTTCAATTTTATAATCCTTGTCAAAAATAGCATTCAATTGCAGTTTCAAGGCTGCGATATCAGTGTGGGGCTTTGCCTTGATCTCCAGAAAAGTAATTTCATCCTGTTGATAGTTCATGAACGACCTTAAAAATGAAATATTTGTCAAAACATATTTATTGTCAAAATCACTTTGTATAGAAAAAACGGCTCTCGGGTATGCAGTAGCAACACTCAATGCATCCAATGGTTGCAGCAATTTTTTTTCGGATGACTTTTTAGGAAGATATAACGTAACAGGAAAAATTGAACGATCAGCCATCAATCCCAAAGCCTGTTCTACTCCTATACCCATCACAACAGATGGTGAAGACTCCGTTCCTACAGAAAATTTTCCTCTGATCAATTTAGAAGGAACCCCAGAAGTATGAACATATGCATCATCTACTCCCTTGATCACTACAACTTGTTGAGCAGATTCAAACTGTACTACCGCTTTCTCTTCAATGGATTGTGAATAAGCGGCAATTGCATGAATCGCCTTCAATTGTTGAAGTTGTTGTTCAGATATATGCATCACTTTTCCTGCTGCAGCGCTTATTCTAATATCTGTATAAAAAGATGCATACAATGATTTTACCAGCGTTTCAAAACCATTGAACGCACTGAGGATGATGATAAGCGATGCACTGCCAAACAACATTGCAAATACACTCACCCAAGAAATAATATTTACTGCTTGGGTCGACTTTTTTGCTTTAAAGTACCTCCATGAGAATATGAAAAGGAGTTTCCCTCTCATGAATTGCGCTCTTCATTAATTTTTTTGAAAATCTCCTCCATTTTAAACACATGATCCAGTGTATCATCTTTGTAAAATCTCAACTCTGGCATTCTGCGCAATTGCTGTTTTACCCGAGACCCCAATTCTTTTTTTATCTCTCCTTTACGATCTTCTAATCTACTGATCAATGCATCCGGATTGTTTACTTTGAACAAACTCAAATATATCCTTGCTTCTAATAAGTCGGGTGTAACCTTTACATGAGAGATGGATACCATTCCACCGTCAACCATGTTCAAGCCCATGCGCAAAAAAATATCATTGATGGCTTCCTGTATAACCCCTGCTACCTGTTTTTGTCTTTTGCTTTCCTCCATACCAGTCATTTTAGATGGATGTAAAAATAGTTACTTTTGGTGCCAATTCTTTAAAAAGGGAGCGAAGAGCAATGAGAAGCCTGGCCATCATTTTCAATTATATAAAAAAATACCCCAACATGGTTGCAGCGTATTGTACGCTCAACTTGGTTTCAGCTCTGTTTTCCTTGGTTTCACTGACCATGCTGGCCCCTTTCCTAACCTTGATTTTTGGACTAGAAAATGAAGCGAACACATTGGGCTCTAGATTCAAATTTGGCGCACTAACTGATACCTTTTATGCTTACTTAAGTGATGTGTTAAAAAGCAGTGATGGCAGGATCCATGCACTTGGATTGATTTGTATCATTATCATTGTTACCATTCTATTAAAAAATATTTTTTTGTACGGCGCATTGTATGTGCTGACTCCTATTCGAAATGGCATCATCAACAATATGCGAAATGATATGTTTGGAAAAATTCTTCAACTGCCGATTGGATTTTTCAACGAACAAAGAAAAGGTGATATCATGAGCAGACTTACCAATGATCTGCAGGATGTTGAATTTTCAACCATCAGTTTCTTAGAAAGTTTTTTCAGAGAACCAATTCTTATTATTTGTTACTTATTTGCGATGTTTCAGTTGAGTCCTGAACTTTCTTTGTTCTTGCTGTTATTCCTTCCTCTATCAGGATTGATCATTGGAAGAATAGGAAGATCTTTAAAAAAGGTTTCCCATGGTGTGCAACTCAAACTTGGAGACATATTGAGTACCATTGAAGAGACACTGGGCGGTGTAAGAATTATCAAAGCATTCAATGCAGAACAGCAACAACAAGAAAAATTCAAATCTCAGAATGCTGATTTGCTGCGCATCAAAAACAAGAGTATCAGAAGAAGAGATCTCGCATCACCGGTATCAGAAACACTTGGAATCTTATCAGTTTGTTGTATGTTATATTATGGAGGTCGACTCGTGTTAACTTCTGAAGTAGGATTATCTGGGCAGGACTTCCTCACGTTTATCATCATATTCACCCAAGTGATCAATCCGCTCAAAGCATTCAGTACTGCATCCTACAATATTCAAAAAGGAGCAGCAAGCATTGAACGCATCCAACAGTTGATTGAAAAAGATTCAGTCATTAAAGAAGATCCTGATCCAATATCTGTTGATGGCTTTGAAGAATCCATAGAATTTAGAAATGTTTCTTTTTCGTATGATGATGCAACCATTTTGCATCAAATCAATCTAACGATCAAAAAAGGACAAACCATTGCCCTGGTTGGATCTTCAGGATCTGGAAAATCAACGCTGGCAGATATGATTCCCCGTTTTCATGATTGTACAAATGGAGAAGTGCTGATTGATGGAATCAACATCAAAAAATATAAAATATCATCGCTGAGAAACCTCATGGGGATTGTAACACAAGAACCCATTCTATTTAATGATACCATCCAAGCAAATATTTCACTGGGCAAGCAAGATGCAACCGATGAACAAATAAAAGAAGCTGCTCTTATTGCCAATGCAAGTCATTTCATTCAACAAAAAGAAGAAGGATTTCAAACCATGGTGGGTGAGCGAGGTTCCAGATTGAGTGGTGGTGAAAGACAGCGCGTGACCATTGCAAGAGCAGTATTGAAAAATCCGCCTATCCTTATTTTGGATGAAGCAACGTCCTCCCTAGATACAGAAAGTGAAAAATGGGTTCAAGATGCCATTTTCAACTTGATGAAAGACAGAACCAGTATTATCATCGCACATCGACTCTCCACCATTAAACATGCAGATGAAATCATTGTATTGCATGAGGGAACCATTGCAGAGAAAGGTAAACACGAAGAGTTGATGCTGCTCAACGGTATCTACAGTAGGTTGGTTGCCATGCAGCAAATGCAATAGGCAGCGACTGAAAAAATTACTGATTGGAGTTGTTGAAATTATTTCTTGACATGCCCACTTTAGCTTCCATGCTCAACGTAGCATGTGG
>CAYFLQ010000084.1:0-6137 GCA_964344065.1 uncultured Sphingobacterium sp.
CAGAGTATGGAAGTTATTGTGCAGACTTGACAAGAACGGTTCCAGTGAATGGTAAGTTTACCAGAAGACAAAAAACGGTATACAATGCATGTTTGCATTTACACAATTATGCAAAGAGTTTATTGAAACCAGGCATCAACATTTTGAAATACCATGATATGGTTGGAGATGAAGCGACTGTTCTGTTCCAAAAAATTGGACTTCTGAAAAAATCAGATATCAAAAACGAATCACCAGACAATCGAGCATATAGAAAATACCTCTATCATGGAATTTCCCATCATTTGGGCATTGATGTACATGATTTGGGCACCAAGACTGAACCGTTGAAAGCTGGCATGGTGCTCACTGTTGAGCCGGGTATATATATTGAAGAAGAAAATATGGGAGTTCGAATCGAAAACAATGTTTGGATAACCAAAAATGGCAACAAAGATTTAATGTCGAACATACCTGTTGAAGCGGACGATATTGAACGACTCATGAAATCAAGTTCATCAAAATGAAACAGGTAGCGAATTTCATCACATTGCTCAATCTCGTTTTTGGATGCATCGCACTTGTATTCACTTTACAAACTGGTGAAACCATTGTAAATCTGGAAAACGGAGAGTGGAAGATTTATTTTCCAGAAAAAATTACCTGGGCAGCCATTTGTATATTTTTTGCAGCAGTTGTTGATTTTATGGATGGATTTGTTGCAAGGCTGTTAAAGGCAGATTCTGAGATGGGAAAAGAACTCGATTCTCTAGCAGATGTGGTTTCATTCGGGGTTGCACCAGGCGCTTTGTTGTACCAACTATTAAGAATAGCCATAGCATCTGATCCGTCTGGCATGGAAAAATCTAGCCTGTACTTTTTGCCAGTTTTGTTGATACCCATGGCTGCTGCTTGGAGATTAGGAAGGTTCAACATAGACAAATCCAATAGAAATCATTTTGTTGGATTACCGGCTCCTGCAGCAGGCCTGTTTATTGCCACCTTACCCATGATTGCTTTTTATAACATATTGAACATGCAAAGCATTCTTGTGAGCAAGTGGGTTTTATATGGCATCAGCCTGTTGATTTCTTATTTAATGATATCTGAGATTCCCTTGATGAATTTAAAATTCAAATCCTACGGCTGGAAGGAAAACAAAGCCAGGTTCATGATCATCATCTTATCATTCTTCTCTATACTGCTGCTGAATTGGCTTTCAGGCTTCGTCATTCTCTTCAGCTATATTCTAGTATCTTTGTTGTTCAAAAAAGAGCTATCATGAATTTTACTGTTGCCATCAATGTAATGCCTTTGAAAGATTTACTGGACCCACAAGGAAAGGCAGTGTTGGGCGGATTGCATAATCTTGGTTTACATGCGGTTCAAGATGTAAGAATCGGCAAAAGAATCACGCTTCAAGTTGAAGCTGCCAATGAACAAGAAGCAAAAAAAATGGCGGAAGAAGCTGCAACAAAATTATTGGCCAATCAAGTCATGGAACATTTCGAGATCAGTATCCTGTAAAGACCATCAAGATTTCATAAAAACAGCCAATGCTTTATATCGTACCAACTCCAATAGGTAATTTGGGCGACTTCACCTTCAGGGCTGTTGCTGTTTTAAAAGAGGTAGATTTGATTTTGGCAGAGGATACCAGAACATCTGGTGTGCTACTGAAACATTATGAAATCAGCAAACCACTTCAATCGTATCATCAACACAATGAACATCAAATTACGGAACGATTGGTTCAGCAAATGAAGGCAGGTGCAAAAATGGCTTTGCTTACAGATGCTGGAACACCTGGTATATCTGATCCGGCTTTTTTTATCATACGTGCATCCATTCAAGAACAAATCAAAGTTGAATGTCTACCTGGTGCAACTGCATTGATTCCGGCACTGGTGAACAGCGGACTCCCTACTGACAGTTTTTGTTTTGAGGGTTTCTTGCCATTGAAAAAAGGCAGACATACGATGTTAACTGCACTAGCTCAAGAAAACAGAACCATCGTTTTGTATGAATCTCCCATGCGGCTCTTAAAAACACTTCAACAATTGATCGAATATTTTGGTGAAGAGCGACCATGTTCCGTATCAAGAGAGCTCACTAAAAAATTTGAAGAAAACGCAAGAGGTACGCTGAAAGAAGTATTTGAACACTTTGAGAAAAAAGGTGTCAAAGGAGAAATAGTAATCGTCATTGCCGGAAAAGATTACAAACAATAATCAACCAAAGATATCTGCTGCTTTTATTAACGCATCTGGTTTGCCAACATCCAATACATAATCTCCAGTATGATCATAGGCAATGACCAAAGCGTTTTTTGCCATAGTAAGATATACGTCTATCATTGAAAATGTTCCTTCTGAAGGCATGTATTTGAATATGTCTGGGTGTATGATGTGGATGCCAGAAAAAGAAAACGGCTTTGCATCTTCCACTACTCCATCAACCCATTTTTGCTCACCAGTTTTATTGTTTTTCCAACCAACCAATCGCATTTCATCATCAAACAAAAGCTGTCTGGAGCTCTCCCGGTTTGTTACAGCAAGGGTTGCAAGTGGATTGATTTTCTGATGATATTCAAACATACCTATCAGATCTAAATTGGTTAGTATATCCACATTCATCACAATAAATGGGTGCGGTTGATGATTCAGATGTTGTGCAGCATATGCGAGCCCTCCTCCTGTTTCAAAAGGCCCATCCTTTTCATAAGAAACAACAATGTTCCAGTCAGCACGTTTGATCTTCTGCAATGCAGCATCTATCTGATCTGCAAAATGATGTGTATTGATAACGAACTGAGATATTCCAAATCCATGCAAGTATTCAAGATTTCTTTCCAACAAACTCTTTTCATTCACTACAGCCAGCGCTTTTGGATGATGGTCGGTAAATGGCTTGAGGCGAGTTCCCAAACCCGCAGCAAAGATCATGGCTGTGCAGTCTTTAATAGGGCTCATTGATCCAGTTTTTTGCTTCCTGTTCAACATGGCGGACAACTGTTTTCACTTTATACTTGTCTCTCAAATGCTCTGCTAATTTATCGGCAGCAAAGACGCTGCGATGTTGACCACCTGTGCATCCAAAACTAATGGTGAGTCCTTCAAAATTTCTTTTGATGTAATCCTCCACAGAAATATCAATCATTCCAAACACATGTTGCAAAAACGACAGCATATTGGTTTTATGCATCAAAAATTCCTGCACAGGTTTGTCTCTTCCTGTAAGTGTTTTGTACTCTTCTAACCGTCCCGGATTCAAGATTCCTCTGCAATCAAAAACATATCCTCCCCCATTTCCAAATTGATCTTCAGGAATCCCTTTCTTGTAAGAAAAACTATTGATATGTACCGTTAGTGAACAATCTGGACCAGCAGTGATGGTAGCAAATTTTTCAAGCACTTCATCTGCAACAATTGCAGAAAGTACTTTTTGCAGTGCAGGCAATCGAATGGGCAACTGTTTGTTCTCAAGAAACCATTTCAAATTATTCAGTGCAAATGGGATACTGGCTATAAAATGAGGCTTCCTTTCAAACAATCCACGAAATCCATATGCACCGAGTGTTTGCAACATTCTGATCAAAACAAATCCATCATAATTTGCCATAAAATCTTGCTTGCGCAAGGTGCCATCTAGCAAGGCATTGGCATGATCAAAATAATAATCTACCAACTCATCTCTCCAATCATAAGGCATTTGTGCTCTTGCTTGCCACAACAAAGAAGCAATATCATATTGCAGTGCGCCTTGCATGCCACCTTGATAATCAATGAACCAAATTTTATTGTCTTTGATCATTATATTTCGACTTTGGCAATCACGGTGCATAAAATACTGATGCTCTTCTTGCATGAGATAGCTGCTCAGCATTTCAAAATCATTCAACAATAGATTTTTGTCGTAGGGCAGATCCAAGGCCCTGACGAAATAATATAAAAAATACAGCAGATCAGAATAAATTGCTTGTTTATCGAAGGATCTGGTTGCAATACAATTACTGTAATCAATATTTTTACCTCCAACAATTTGCAATTGCGCGAGCGACTTGCATGTTTGTTGAAAAAGAGATTTCACGTTTGAAGAAAATCCCTCTTGTTGCATCACATCAAACAGAGATATATCACCTAAATCAGACTGTACGTAGAATTGATGTTGTGGATCTACAAATTCAATGGATGGGACCGACAAGCCCTGATCCGTGAAATGTTTGGTAAATGAAACAAAGGCATTGTTCTCAGGTACATTGGAAGGATTGTATGTCAGAATAAAGGAATCCTGCCCCTTGTTCAGTCTGAAATATTGGCGATTGCTTCCAGCCTGTTTCAATGAATGGATTTCAACCTTGCCGGTATTGTCCCATTTCTTTACTGCTTCAGTAATTTTTTCAAATGCATTGTGCATGGTGCAAAGTTATTCTTTATTCAGAAAAGATGCTTAGGGTCGTATCTTTGGAAAATGTTGAAGAAAGAAATGGATGAATTGGGACGATTAAGCAAATCCGCATTCCAACATGCGGATAAAATGCCTATTGCAGTGGTGCTTGAGAATGTGAGAAGCATGCACAATGTGGGAAGTGTTTTCAGGACCGCTGATGCATTTTTAGTGAATAAAATATACTTATGTGGTTATACGCCCAAACCCCCTCACAGAGATATTCAAAAAACTGCTTTGGGTGCCACAGACACCGTTGCCTGGGAAGGAGTAACAATGATTGGAGATGCCATTCAACAGTTGAAACAGGATGGATATAAAGTATATGCGGTTGAACAGGTACATGGAAGTATCTCCCTTGAACATTTTAACATTGAAGTTCCACATCCCATTGCCTTGGTTTTTGGAAATGAAGCTGAAGGAGTAGATCCAGAAACCTTAGCATTATGTGACGGATGTATTGAAATTCCTCAATTTGGAAGTAAGCACTCGTTTAATATCAGCGTATCCGCAGGAATTGTATTGTGGGAAGTATATAAACAACTGAAACAGTTTAATTCATGAAAAAAATCAATCAATATCTTTCATTGGTAAAATTTTCACATACCATATTTGCAATGCCTTTTGCAATCGTGGGGTTTTTCATGGGTGTTATGCATTTACAACAAGATGAAACAAGTCTATCAGGTTATAAAAAGGTATCTGCTTATTTTTCTGATCATTGGAGGATCTTTGCATACATCCTTCTCTGCATGGTGTTTGCAAGAAGTGCTGCTATGGCTTTCAATCGTTACCTTGACCGAGAATTTGATGCAAAAAATCCTCGAACCGCTATTCGCGAAATCCCAAGAGGAATCATCAGTCCTGCCAGTGCACTTCGATTCACCATTATCAATTCCATCCTCTTCATGGGCAGTGCATGGATGATCAATACGACCTGTTTCTTACTTTCTCCTATTGCGTTGATGGTAATACTGGGTTATAGTTATACCAAGAGATTTACTGCACTTTGTCATATTATCTTAGGATTAGGACTCTCCTTGGCACCAGTTGGTGCGTTTATTGCAGTAACTGAACAAGTAAGTATACCCATAGTTTTGCTTTCAGGTGCGGTTATTGGATGGGTTAGCGGATTTGATATTATTTATGCACTACAGGATGATTCATTTGATGCATCGCAAGGCCTCTATTCAATACCAAGTTATCTGGGTAGAAAAAATGCACTCAACTTCTCAAGAGTATTACATCTCATCACTGCAATTCTATTGCTGGGTGTTGGATATGTTGCAGGATTTCATTGGATATATTTTATTGGACTGTTCATTTACACTTCTTTGTTGGGATATCAGCAAAGCATCGTTAAAGAAAATGATTTGAGCAGGGTTAATATTGCGTTCATGACGGCAAATGGTATTGCCAGTATCATTTTTGCTTTGTTCACCATTACAGAATTAATTTACTTTGGATAAATGGGAAGAATCTTAGCCTTGGATTACGGTAAAAAGCGAACGGGCATTGCAGTTACAGATCCGTTGAAGATCATTGCAAATGGATTGCTCACCATTGAAACAGAAAAACTATTTGACTTTTTAAAAGAGTATGCCGTCAAAGAGTCAATAGAAAAAATCATCATCGGAAATCCACTCAACTTGGATGGAAGTCCTACCGACGCCACTCCTGCAGTTCATCATTGTATGCGAAGACTAAAGAAT
>CAYFLQ010000085.1:0-6108 GCA_964344065.1 uncultured Sphingobacterium sp.
GTGGTAATAGGTGGATTGATTTCTGCAACATTCCTCACGCTGTTTGTACTTCCAGTTTTATTTGCATGGGTGGAAAAAAGAAAATCCAACATCGCAAAAACAGTATCCATGTTGGCAATTGGTTTGCTGTGTGTTCAATCGAGTATTGCTCAAGAGAAAAAATCAATGCCTGTAGACTCCATTGTTTCTATGGCAAACAATACGTCATTGATGTTGCAGATCGCAAATAAAAACACAGATGCGCTTCGCGCCATCCAAGCTAGACCAGCAGAAATTCCAAAAACTACTTTAGGAATAGAATATGGAAATATCAATAGCGCCTTCAATGATACTAGGCTGTTCTTTAATCAGGGCTTTCAATTGCCTTTTGTATATGGTAATCAACGAAAATTATATGAGCAAAATGTTCAGGTGAGTATAGCGCAATCTGTTCAAACAAAAGCAGAATTGAATTGGCGGATTCGACAGCTTTGTTATAGTATTTTAGATTTAGATAGGAGAGAGCGAATCCTGATGGAAGTAGAAATGAACTTTGCTGAGTGGTCGAGGATAGCAACCATTCAAAAAAGTCAAGGTGAAATCAATGCAACAGTTTTGAATGCCATCAAAGTCCAATCTGCGCAACAGCATATGCAGAAGCAAATGCTAGTGGCAGAAAGAGACGGATTGATTACAGAACTAAATACTTTGCTCAGAAATACAGATGCATTAGTTGTCCCGACCCCTGATTCACTTGTATTTACAGTCATTGATCAAAAGTTTGCAGAAGTACTGTCCCATCCAATGATTGCCTTCTCCGATGCTTTGATTGCACAACGAAAGGCGGTAATCAAAACTGAAAAAAACAAACTGGCGCCCGATTTCAATCTGGGGTATAGTAATTTATCGATCATTGGTTGGCAGACGCCAGATGGGTTGACACAAAAATATTATGGCGCTGGTACTAGATTTGGAATTTATCAATTTGGGATGGGGCTTCCTATTTTTAATGGAGCTGCAAAAGCGAGGGTTGCTGCATCAAAGATTGGTTTAGAAATTGCTGAATTAGATAAAAGCTTAAGAATTGATCAGTTGAATACTCAATATTCAAAACTTTTAAACAATTATAAGCGACAAAAAGAAGTATATAGTTATTATGTGAATGAGGGATTAAAAATGGCTGATGAGATGATTGCTCAAGCCAGTCTTAGATTCAAGAAAGGAGACATAGCATTTGCAGAATGGGCGCTGTTGGTCAACCAATCGCTTCAAATAAAAATTGCCTATGCAGATATTGTAAAATCATTACAATACACATTGGCTGAATTTAAATATTTAACTGAGAAAAATTAAGATATGCGCACTTTCATCATTGCACTTTCAGGTATTGTCATTGTAAGCAGCTGTGGGAGCTCAACACAGGAGGCAATTGAGCAAAAGAACGCACCTGCTGCAAATCAAATAACCATCACTGCAGATCAGTCTAAGTCGTTGTCTTTGAAATTAGGAGGATTGGAAAAGACCAAGATGAGTTCTGTATTGGATATTCAAGGAAGAATTGATTTGCCTCCTCAGAATATCATATCAGTAAACTTTCCTCTTGGTGGGTATTTGAAAAGTACCAAACTGATACCTGGTATGCATGTACAAAAAGGCGAAGTGATTGCAGTCATGGAAGATCAATCCATCGTTCAATTGCAACAAGATTATTTACATGCCAAAGCAAAGTCTACGCTTGCTTCCCTTGAATACGATAGACAAAAAACCTTGTATGATGCCAATGCTGGTACTTCTAAAAATTTTCAGCAAGCTGAGGCAGAATTGAAAATGCAGCAAGTATTGGTAAAAGGCCTTTCAGAAAAGCTAAAACTGATTGGTGTTGATCCTTCGAATTTGAATGAGACCAACATCTCTGGTCAAGTTCAAGTGAAATCAACCATCAATGGATACGTTTCAAAAGTAAATGTGAATACTGGAAAATATGTTCAGCCAACTGAAACCCTTTTTGAATTGATTGATCCAGATGATATCCATGTGGCATTGACCATTTTTGAGAAAGATTTAAACAACATTCATAAGGGAGACGAGGTAAATATTCATTTTCTGGATGATCCTTCCAAGAATTATTTGGCTGAAATCATTCTTGTAAACAGGGGGGTTGATGAAAACAGAACTGCTTTGGCGCATTGCCATTTCAAAACACAACCAAAGGAAATGTTACCTGGCATGTTTGTTGAAGGGCAGGTGAATGTTTCGAACAAACAGGTATTGGCTCTTCCTGATGAGGCTCTGGTACGATCTGGTGATGGTCAATATGTATTTATAAAGAAAACTGATCAAACTTTTGAAATGAAGTCTGTGGTGGCAGGAATCTCCAAGAATGGAAAAACAGAAATTGTATCTGGGTTAGATGGGGTACCTGAAGGATCTGTTGTTATGAACAATGCATTTAAACTGTTAGGTATACTCAAGAACAGTATGCAATAATTTACTGACTTCTATAATCCTCTCTCACTGGATTAAAAACATCTATCAATGTGCAATCCTCATGGGCTATTGCGCTGTGAGGTACATTGGAGGGGATCACCTGTATCATGCCTTTTTCTAACAAGACTGATGTGTCTCCAATGTTCATTTCCATTTTTCCTTCTAGCATAATGGTCATTTGCTCATGAGGATGGTGGTGTAAGCCCAATGTGCTTCCTTTTTTTATGGTGACCCAGCCTGTTGTAAGGTTGTTTCCATGGACGTATTGACCGATTATTCCATCAGACAATTCTTTTTTCTTGATTTCATCGAGGTGTGGCATAGTATTTATTTTTCGAAGTAAGCGACACTTCCACCTACCCATTCTTTGTCTTTATTGTATCGAGTGCCTATCATTTTCCCTTTGCTCAATCTTGCCAGGTTGGTTACCAAATGTGGATTTTCATCCCCTTCATTCCAAATATACATCATCCTTATTTCTGCCTTTGCAGGTCCATCTGGTGTTTCAATACATGGGGCATAATTTACTTTTCTTTGTAGGATCCAATTTTCTTTATCTGTGATCATTTCAATGTCTGGCACAGTCAGATCAATGATGACTCCTTGTCCCGCAAAAGAAAACAATGGCTTCAGCACATAATTTTCTAGATCAGATGGTATCTTGTTCAGATGATTCAAGAATATTGTTTCCGGAATATAGGAATGTTTTAAATAGGGGAGTAGGTATTTTGAAATCTGATAAAACCAGTTGGGGTGTGGCATCCATTCAACTTCTAATGTTTGTTGAAGATCAATGATATTGCCCAGGTTTTCTTTTTCACGCTTAAGTTCGTCTATGATTACTCTATTGTAAATACGTTTGATGTATTTTCTTTCTCCATTCAATTCATAATATAACTTTTTACCCTCTGCGTTGAGTTCAGATATGCAAATGGGTCTTATGCCCAGTAATTTTTCTGTGAGATAAAAATCAATTCTCGTTTTTTGCTGATGGGGCTTGATTTCCAACAAGATCACTTCATCTGGATGAAGATTCCCAACCAACAAAGTTTTTAATGATTCAATATAACTCTCTTGCATTAATCCATTGAAATAGTGAGAGAAATTCGATGGAATATGAAAATGTTTTTCAAGAATAGATGGGTACATTCCTTGAAATGCATACAAAGAAGGGAAGCCTTGAAGTTCAATAAGTGCTGGATGAAATTCATTCTTTTCGTTGATGCAAATTCCAAAATCAAACACCAAGCAATGTGGGATGTTATTTTGCTGAGGGAATGTTTCACCCTCTGGAATGGCGTGAGAAATATGTTGTTTAAACGCCGATGATTTTATTTCTTGGATGATGTAATCACATGTAGAAATGATTTTATCTCTCATTTCTTTATCGATAAAAATAGGAGTCTCAGCAACCCTAAAGTCTATCGCTCCTGGATGGAGGCTGTTCAATTCTTCAAGAAATGCAGTGTATTTTTCTTTGGTGAAGGATTGGTTATATGCTTTCCTGATTGATGGAATCATGAGAGCGAATAAGGATTGAGAATATTTGCAATAGATTGTACTATAAAGTTTGGTAGAATTTGCTGATTGGTCAGGCTGATTTTATCAGGATCGTTTAGATGTTCAATCATCGACTCCCATTTTTCCAATCCGTGATTTTCGATGACATTCTTTTTCTTCTCATCTTGCAATAGATACATGCTCATGCCCTCCGCATCTGCCTCTGGATGGAATTGTGTACCAATCATATATGGGTTAAAGCGAATGGCCATCACAGCTCTCTCCAGCGGTACATGTGGACGTTCTTTTTCAATGCAAAGGATTTCACCACCCATTGCATGTACTTTTTGCTTATTGGGCTGCACAACTTGGTAATCTCTGCTGTCTACACCGTAAAATGGATCTTGAAGTCCATTGAAAACAGGATCTGTAGCACCATGATGTTTGAGCATATGGATAGGGAATACTCCAAAAGAAGTGGACTTTCGCTTGATCACATCTGCAATTTCAAAATATCTACACGCTAATTGAAACGAATGACATATCAAGAAAACATATTTCTTTTTGAGGTTGTCGGGATTGTTGTTCCATTTCATTAACGATCCAAGCCACTCAAAATATGCTTTCTCCCAGGTAGCATCCTTGCTATCAATAGGGCTTCCTGGTCCACCAGAAGAAATATAAATATCAAAATCAATCGCGGGGATTTGAACTGATTTTCTCACCTCAAATTCTTTCCATTCAATTTGATGGTATTGGGTTGATTTGATGCGATGTAGAATTTCTCTGATGCATCTCATTCCTTCATTTTTCACACCTTCATTGAGGTCTAACACTGCAATCTTCAATGTGCTCATCTTGCCAGCAAAGTTACTGTTTTAGAGATTTGCAAGGAAATTCGATTCAATGAAACCCGCAACAGCTTCATGTTGTTGGGTTTGTCTATAAACTTCCAGTTGCCTGTCTGCTCCGGTCCCTTTTTCTAAAATCCGTACAATATTGTTGAGTTCCGCTCTGCAGCCAAGTTCATCCACAACATCATCAACAAAATCCAGCAACTCCATGATCAGTTCTTTGGTAGGAATTTCTTTTTCTACTCCAAAGTCAATCAATTTATCATCAATTCCATATCTAGATGCTCTCCATTTATTTTCATTGACCAACGCACGTGGATAGATCATGAAAGTTAAATTAGAGAGTCTGAGTTTAAACAGTTTCGCACAGATACACTGAAACAAGGCAGCAAATGCAACACTTTCATCAACCGTGAGGGGAACATCGCAGACCCTGAATTCTACTGTTCCATAGAAAGGATGTACGCGCAGATCCCACCAAATTTTTTTAGCATTGTCAATGCAATTGGTTTTGATCAAGAGGTTTACATAATTTTCATAGGCACTATAGCTATCAAAATAATCTGGAATACCCGTTCTAGGAAATTTGTCAAATACTTTGGTGCGATAAGATTTGAATCCCGTATTTCTTCTCTCCCAAAAAGGAGAGTTGGTGCTGAGGGCAAACACATGCGGAAGAAAATATCGTGCAGCATTCGCAATGTGTATGGCCATTTCTTTAGAAGGCATGCCTACATGCACATGCAGACCAAAAATCAAATTGGATCTGGCAGCATCCTGCATTTCATTTACAATTTCCTGATAGCGCTCATGATCTGTGATCAATTGTTTTCTCCAGGTGCTAAAAGGATGGGTGCCCGCTGCACCTACACTGAACCCTTTGGAGCCGGCAATTTGTTTGATGGTCTTTCTCAGATGAGTAATGTCATTGCGCGCATGTTCAATCGAGGTACAGATGTCAGTCCCAACCTCCACAACTGCTTGATGCATCTCTGCCTTGACTTTGTCTTTAAATATTTTTTGTCCCTCGCTTACAATCTGTTGTTCATGGCTGATCAACTCCTTTGTGACAGGATCAATCACCATATATTCTTCTTCAATTCCAATGGTAAAGACTTTATAGTCAATCATACTTATTTTTTGAAGCATTGTTCAATGGTTGCTGATTTGCACTTCTTTTAACAAACTCACCCCAAACCAGGTTGTCTCTTTTATCTGAGAAAGACTCAGCTCGTTCAATAGCATACTGAGCAGCAGTTTCCACCACCCATTCAAAATTTTCTTTTCC
>CAYFLQ010000086.1:0-247 GCA_964344065.1 uncultured Sphingobacterium sp.
AGTCGGTGTATTGATTTGGCCGGTGGTATTTATCATGACCGATCTCATCAATGAATACTATGGGGTAAAAGGAGTGCGTTTTTTATCGATCCTAACAAGCATCATCATATTGTTTGCGTTTTTGGTTTTTTATGGAGCCATTCACCTGGCACCAGATGATTTTTGGATCAATTCACAAAAAGAAAATGGCGTTCCAAACATGCAAGCTGCATTTTCTCAGGTATTGGGACAAGGAATGAATATCATT
>CAYFLQ010000086.1:330-6092 GCA_964344065.1 uncultured Sphingobacterium sp.
GATCAAAAAAATAACAGGAGAAAAAGGAATTTGGATGAGAGCAACTGTATCTACCTTGATCTCTCAACTCATCGACACCATTTGTGTTTCCTATATTTATCTTTATTTTTCTCTTGGATTCTCATTTCCAAGAGTAACTGCAATCGCACTCACGGGGTATATCTATAAATTTGCGGTAGCCATTCTTTGCACACCCATCATTTATTTAATCCATCATCTGATTGAAAAATATTTAGGAAAAGGCCAGGCTGCAGAGATGAAAAGATCTGCCATGCAACATTAAGCAGAATTCCTTCCAGCATTGATGATTCCAAACGAACAACGCATCACCAATTTTTCATAACTCTTCCTCAACGCTGAAGGAATATTTTTTTCTTCCATTTCCCTCACCTTGGTCATGGCATATTGCTGAATTGTTGCAATAGGCAATACAATTCTTTCTCTTGTTTGTATAGATACCTGTTCAATTGGATAATCAGACATCAAATCTGTCTTATCAGACAACAACAGAATATATTTTTTGGTGAGCTCAAACTCGTCTTCAATATTTCTCCACAACTCACCATATTTAGGATGATCAGATAAAAATGCAGTGAGCGGGAAGAAACATTTCTTCATGGCCATTTCACAATTATCGATCAATGTTTTAAAGAATGAAGATCGCTTGTATAAATTTTTAAGATCCTGGAACACGCCTTTTTCTTCCATAATCTTTAACGCAGTACCTACACCATAGTATCCCGTTACATTTTGCTTCATCTGACTCCATGCGCCTACAAATGGGATTGCCCTTAGATCCTGCAATGTCAATTTAGACCCAGCGCCTCTCTTTGCAGGTCTGCTTCCGATATTGGTTTCTGCATAGAATCTGAGCGGACTCGCATGATAGAGATAATCCAGAAAATAAGGATGATCTTTTAACGTAGCATATGATTTATAGGATTCTTCTGAAAGTTGTTGTATTAATTCCAGTTCTTGTTGACTAAAAGTGCTCAATCCGTCAGAAAATATTTCATTCCCTACACCCGCATGAATCAATTGTTCAATATTAAATTGAGCAGCATCGACTGTCCCAAAATTTGAACTGACCGTCTGTCCCTGCACAGTCAATTCAATCTCCTTGTTTGCAATATCACTTCCCATGGATGCATAAAACTTATGTGTTTTTCCGCCACCTCTTGCAGGGGGACCTCCCCTGCCATCAAAGAAAACAACATCCACATCATATTTGGCAGAAATGGAAGTAAGTTCTTTCTTGGCTTTGAAGATACTATAGTTGGCCATCAGATAACCTCCATCTTTCGTACCATCACTGAATCCTAACATCACAGTTTGCTTATTTCCTCTTCTCTTCAAATGCTCTCTGTAGAGAGGAAATGAATAAAGAGATTGCATCACCGTTGCTGCATTTGCAAGATCTCCAATTGTTTCAAAGAGTGGAATGATGTCTACTGAAATAGATTCTCTTTTCCAACCGCCCAATACAAACAAAGCAAACACTTCCAGCATATCAACGGCACTGTTGCATTGACTTATAATGTATCGTTCACATCCAGGCTTTCCATTTTCAATCTGAATCTTCTTGATGGTTTGCACAGCATCCAAGGTGTCTTTTACAATAGCAGAAGCATGATCAGGCAGGTCGATGCTATTGTTAATAGAACTAAGCCATTCAATCTTAGCATCATCATTCATTGATTCATACTCCCCTGCTTGCAGCAAAGAACATATTTCACTGATCACCTTTGCATGAACAGAACTGTCCTGACGAATATCCAAGGAAGCGAAATACAATCCAAACAAATGAACCCGATTGATGAGACCATCAACCAAATTCAAAAACAGACCATTGTGATTGTACAACACAATTTCTCTGATGGCGTGCAATGTTTCAAGAATTTCTTCTTTGGTGAGTTCAGATGAATGTCCGGGTATGAATATATTGCTGTACAACTTGTTTTCAAGGTCAAGTAGTTTCGTCTCAATCCCTTCAAAAGTCAATCTTCTTTTGAGTTTTCGAATATCGAGATAATAACATTTGATGATACTACCCCTCAAAGCTTTGGCAACTTTTGCAGTGATGTCACTTGTAACAAAAGGATTTCCATCACGATCACCCCCAGGCCAGAATCCCATGCGTATCACTTTGTTTTCGGGATCATACAAATCAGGATACTGTGAATTCAGTGCATTGGCAATTCGACCACTTGCAGGATAAAACACATTTTCCAAATACCAAATCAAACTGACAGCTTCATCGTAGGGTGTTGGCTTTTGCTTTTTAAAGAAAGCAGTTTTACCCAATTGCTGTAAGTAAATATTGATTTGATTGAGATTATTTTCAGCAATAGCCTTTGATAAATCATTGATGATGCCGAGTACTGAATCTGGATAAAATTGAGTTGGATGAGCTGTAAGCACCAAGCGAACACAAAAATCTTTTAATTTTTTTTGCAAGGGAGCTTGACGTCTTGATTGAATCACTTCAGTTTCAAGATGCTTAAGCGTACCTATTCCCTGCATGTCATTGAGTTTAGGGAAAGCAGCGTCTTCGAGAGCATCAAACAACACTACTTGTCGCTCTACATATTGCACAAACCGAAACATCAAATCAAGTTGTTGCTGTTCGTTATTATATACAGTATGGCGACTAAAAAAATCTTGTAAGATTTGGGATGGGTTCATTCGCTTCTTGAATCCCTCTTCACAATTGGATTGAAGCAACGAAAGCAGGATGCCTGTCTTTTCAATTCTATGAAATGGCAATGAAGTAAACAGACTGTTGTAAAGCTGGTACCGGATACCTACTTCTTTGGAAAATTTGGCCATTTCATTAGATGAAAAGCTGGTCATGCGCATATTTTATTAGGAAAACAGAAGCGATTGGATCGTAAAATTAAATAAAAATCAACAATTCGAGATTTTTACTTAATTTCGCTCTAGCGTAAATGAAATCAGCCCTTACCATAACATACTCTACAAGATTGCAAAAAACTGCAACCAAGGCTGTTTTCACAACAACTACCACAACCCTTTAGGGGTTGAACATTTCATATTACCATTGGGCATCTGCTGATTTTTCTGGAACAAGATTCCATTTTACTCCACTTAGAAAATTTTTATGAAACTTATCAAAATTGAAGGCAATCTGCTTTCAACGCCTCAACAAATTGAAGAAATTATTCAATCATTGGTCTCTTCACATCCAACTTATGTAACCATCGCCATATCTGGCAACCATGAAATTGAAAATACCTTAGAGCAGATTGCAAGGAATTCCAAGGACGTCTCATTCGACTTCGCAAATGAAACCAACGTCATAGAAGCATACTACTTGAATCTGACCAGAGAAGTGATTCCAGTAATGCAACAAAGCGCTGTACTGAGTTTTGTAAAACAGCGCTGCAATGAATTAGAAGACTTGTGTAAAGGAATTCAATTGTTAGGCGAATCCCCTATTAAAACATTGAATGAAATCAGAAGACTATCTTCAGTCATACTCTCCTATTTGATCTTCAAATCGATCAGTCATGTATACGAAGATGTCTCATATGGTGAGGTTTCGGAAAAAAAGAAATTGCACATCATTCCTGTTCATGGATTGAATGACAAAGAGAAAATAAATAACACAAGCTCGATATCAAGCGATGTGCGTGTTGCACAAATTGCGATTGAACAAGACATTCATTCAATAGAATTTTGGACAGATCAATCACAATATTATACAGCCGACCCAACGCTGGTTAAAAATGCAATGCCAATCAGTGAATTGGGATATGAAGAAGCCGTTGAATTGATGAATTATGATCAGCATATCATTGATCCGCAAGCGCTTGGACTATTGATTCACCACAAAAAAAACATTTCTATTCTGCATAAAAGGAATGGCTCAGTATATACGTCGATTAAAAAAAGTGTTGAGGAAAAAAAAGAAATGATTACTGGAATCTCATCACTAGAAGGAATTTCACTGATCAATGTAGAAGGAAGTGGGATGATTGGAGTACCGGGATTTGCCAAGCGAGTTTTCGAGTGCCTATACAACTCCAACATCAATGTCATTTTGATTTCTCAAGGAGCATCAGAACATTCTATTTGTGTAGCAGTCAAATCCATTTACTCCATCTTAGCATCAGAACATCTCAGTACAAGCTTTTCAGAGGAAATCATGTTTGGGATAGTGAAACCTATTCAAATAATTGAACATACTTCAATCATTGCGCTGGTGGGTGAAAACATGAGAAGTCATCCTGGAATAAGCGGAAGAATGTTCTATGCATTAGGAAGAAACGGCATCAATGTGTTGGCCATTGCGCAAGGATCCAACGAAAAAAATATTTCCGCTGTAATCAGGAGTTCAGACAAAGAAAAGGCCTTGAATGTACTTCATGAAACATTTTTTGAATACACTAAAAAAGAGATCAATCTGTTTATTATTGGAACTGGCAATGTGGGCAAAAAATTAATTGCACAAATCAAACAACAATACCCAAAAATAGCAGCAACACAAAACATCAAGATGAATGTTGCAGGAATATGCAATAGTCGAACCATGTTGATGGATCCAAGTGGTATTGAATTAGAAGGCTGGGAAGAAAAATTAGCAGCTGGACAGAGATCTGATATTAACTCATTTACCAATAAGATCAAAGCATTGAATCTTAGAAACAGTGTATTGATTGATATGACAGCCAACAAAACAATACCTGAGGTATATGCAGGATTGCTGAAGAAATCAATGTCGATTGTAGCCTGTAATAAAATAGCAGCATCTGACAGATTCACTCAATATAAAAAATTGAAAGACCTGGCATTGGAATTCAACTGTAAATTCCTTTTCGAAACCAATGTTGGCGCTGCCCTTCCTATAATTGGCACCTTGAACGATATCATCAAGAGTGGCGATAAAATTGTGAAAATCCAGGCTGTGTTAAGTGGCACACTGAATTATGTATTTAATCAATATAATGGAGAGAAATCATTTGCTCAAGTTGTAAGAGACGCGCAGCGAGAGGGATATACAGAACCAGATCCAAGATTGGATTTAAGCGGAATGGATGTGATGCGAAAAATCATGATTCTTGTGAGAGAATCGGGGCAAGCGTTGGAGATAGAAGATGTCCTTTGCGAGAGTTTCCTTCCTGAAAGCTGTATGAAAGGGACCGTGGAGGATTTTTATCAAGAAATGGAAAATCATGAGCATCATTTTCGACAAATACTACATGAAGCAGCATCATCCAATTCTACATTAAAATTTGTTGCGAACTATGAAAATGGAAAGGCATCAGTTGGATTAATGCATATACAACCTGAAAGCGAAATGTATCATTTGTATGGCAAAGACAATATTGTATTGTTTTACACCGAAAGATACCATGACCAACCTTTGGTTGTAAAAGGCGCAGGAGCTGGTGCAGACGTGACCGCAAGCGGTGTATTTGCAGATATTTTAAGAACCATCAATTAATACACGATGAAAAAAAGCATTCATATAAAATCACCTGCAACCATTGCAAATTTGGTTTGCGGATTTGATATCCTAGGCTTGGCAGTCGAGGAACCCTTCGACTTGATGACATTGGAAATTGTTGACAAGCCTGGACTTGAAATCGTTCACCTTGATGCATATGAGCTCACCACAGAGCCATCTGAAAATGTTGCAGGAGCAGCGTTGTTGGCATTGCTAGAAGATGTGAAAGATGCACCAGGACTCAAACTTACCATTGATAAAAAAATCAAACCAGGAAGTGGATTGGGTTCCA